>NZ_JBJHPC010000079.1:0-18631 GCF_045257485.1 Streptomyces sp. YS-3
GTGCTGATGCGCTGAGGGCGGCGGGGTTGTACCGTACGTCGGCCGCTGCCATGCACCCCGTACGGAACTGCGAGGTCCGATTGTGAACCCTGCCCAGAATGCCGCCCCTCGCCCCATACATCCGTATGGGACCTGGGTGGCGCGCGCGGGCCTCGCGCTGCTCCCCTTCGCCACCCTGGGGCTGCTCTGCCCGGTGCCGTCGCTGGTCATCGCCGTGCGGCGGCGCCGGCGCGCGGACTGGACCGCCTTCGCGGTCTTCGGCGCGGTGTGGGTGTCCTGGGTGCTCCAGCTCGCGACCACCCCGGACACCACGCACGGCATACGGTTCGCGGCCGATGTGCTGCTCATCGGGCTGTCCACGGCCGGGGCGGGCGCGCACGCCTGGTGGGCGTGGCCGGCGGCCCGGCAGTCCCCGGACGCCGACGGCAAGAGCGCGTACCGCGATCTCCCGGGGGGCGTCCCCCGGACCCCCGGCGGTACGGACGGGGCAGAGGGGCACAACGGACCGCAAGCGCAAGGTGAACAGCAGTGAAGCAAGTCAAGCAGGTACGTCAGGCCCAGGCGGCGAAGGCCGCCCGTCAGGAGCAGGACAAGCAGAGCAGGTACGCGCGCTACCGGCTGCGGTTCGCGCGTCTGACCGCCCTGGCCCGCGCGCACCGGCGCCGGGTGTGGACGGCCGCGGGCGTCGCGGCGGCCGTCGCCGTCGGCGCGGTCCTCTTCTCGGTGCTGGACAAGGACGACAAGCCGGGGCCGCCCGATCCGCGGGCCCGGCAGTACAAGAACGTCGACGCCTGTCTGCTGACCGGGGACAAGGGCGTCACCGAGGGCACCGAGGGCGCACCGGTCTGGGCCGGGATGCAGGAGGCCTCGAAGGCCACACGCGCCCGGGTCAACTTCGTCCCCGTGACGGGCGAGCAGACGCAGGCCAACGCCACCCCGTTCGTCAACAGCCTGGTCCAGCGCTCCTGCGACGTGATCGTGGCGGTCGGCAAGGCTCCCGTCGCGGCGGCCGAGGCGGCGGCGAAGACCCAGCTCAAGGTGCGGTTCGTGGTGGTCGGCGGGCAGGCCGCGGCGGCCAATGTGACGGCCGTGAAGCCGGGCGACTCGGTGCGCGCCGATGTGGCCCGCGCTGTCGAGCGGGGCGTCAATACACCCGGATAGCCCGGAATTTATGCATCCGACCCGCATGAACATGGCAAAGAAATGCTAAAGGATCAAGGGGTGGAAGCAACCCTTCCAAAAGCGTGAGGCACGATCACGAGGCTTTGTCTTCTGTAAGCCTCGCGTAAGTAAAGGCTGCCTAATGCGTGCTCGATGGGCTCGAACGTCCCGTCTTTTGTTCCCACCCGGTGGTACCGGGCGCCGCAGGACCAGAAGGATCGCCCTTCTGGTCCTGCTGGCTTTCTCCTTCATGCTCACCACGGAGACGGCGGAGGCGAGCGGTGCCACGCTGCCCCGGCTGTCGATGCCCAGATGGTCCCTGTCGGGTCTGTGGGAGTGGGCCAACAAGTCCCCGCTCGACACCCCGGACCAGCAGAGCGGTACGGCCAGGGGCAAGAGCCACACCGCCGCCGCCAAGCAGACCCGCGCCAAGGGCGGCAGCGGCCACAAGCCCGGCAAGGGCAAGGGCGAGCTCGCCGAGTACCGCCGGCCGCAGGACAAGCCCGAGCTGAAGAAGACCGGCAAGGCGGCCGGTGACGCCAGGAGCTTCGACGCGCGCACCAGCAAGCGCGACGCGAAGAAGTCGACGGCGACCTCGGACTTCTTCACCAACGCCGACGGCTCCACGACGGTGCGCCACTACACCGGCCGCTCCAACTTCAAGGGCGCCGACGGCGGCTGGAAGCCGATCGACACCACCCTGCGCGAGGAGAAGAGCGGACGGCTGGCCGAGAACGCCAACTCGCTCGCCGTCACCTTCGCACCCGACGCGGTCACCCCCGACCTCGCGTCGGTCGACTTCGGTTCCGGACGCGCGCTGTCGTACGGACTGCACGGCGCCGCCAGGAGCGAGCCGGTGGTCGACGGTGACTCCACCGCCACGTACAAGGACGTCCTGAAGGACACCGACCTCAAGCTGTCGCCGCTGACCGAGGGCTTCAAGGAGCGGATCGTCCTGCGCTCCAGGGCGGCGGACAACACCTGGGTCTTCCCGCTCAAGGTGAAGGGGCTCACCCCGAAGGTCGCCGAGAACGGCGATGTGGTCTTCACCGACGCCGACGGCAAGGTGACGGCGACCGTGCCGCACGCCTTCATGGAGGACTCCAGGATCGACCCGCGCTCGGGCGACGCCGCCCAGTCGCGCGCGGTCAGCTATGAGCTCACCACCCTGGACGGCGCCCCCGCGCTGCGGATGACCGCCGACCGGGCCTGGCTGAACGACCCGAAGCGGGTCTTCCCGGTCACCGTCGACCCGACGGTGACGGCCAGCAACTCGACCTACACCCAGAACACCATCGGCGGAGACCACTCCACCGAGAACATGATCAAGGTGGGGTCGTACGACTCGGGCACGAACAAGGCCAACTCCTTCCTGCAGTTCTCCTCGCTCGGCACCACGCTGGCGGGCCAGAAGGTCACCGCGGCGACCCTGAACGTGTACGCGATCTGGTCGGCGACCTGCACCGCCGAGCCGTTCAACGTCCACCCGGTCACCCAGTCCTGGACGCCCTCCACGGTCACCAGCTACCCCGGCCCGTCCTACGGGGCGGCGATCGGCTCGGCGACCCCGGCGCCCGGCGCGTCCTGCTCCAACTCCTCCGCCTCCACGAGCGTCGGCGTGAAGATGCCGGTGCCGCTCAACACCAGCTGGTTCAACACGGTCGCGGGCGGCGGTGCCAACTACGGCCTCGCGATGACCGCGATCACCAGTGACGGGCTGCACTGGAAGAAGTTCCACTCGGACAACTCCACCACCGCGGGCTTCCGCCCGGCGCTGGACCTGACCTACACCGCCAACGTGGCCCCGCAGGTCAACTCCCAGTACCCGCCGGCCAACTACCAGGCCAACACGCTCCGCCCGGAGCTGACGGTCTACGCGACCGACGCCGACAAGGGCCCGAACCCGCTGTCGTACTCCTTCGACGTCTTCGACGCGGACTCCACCAGCCAGACCCCGGTGGTCAGCTCCGGCACCCTGACCAAGGGCGCCTGGGCGATTCCGGCGGGCAAGCTGAAGTGGAGCAAGAACTACCTCTGGTTCGCCACGGTCAGTGACGGCACCAACTCGGTCTCCTACGACAGCCGGTTCACCACCGCGGTGCCGCAGCCGCCGGTGACCTCGGGGCTCACCCAGAACACCGACGGCCACGAGTTCGACCCGAGCGACGGCAACTACACCACCGACGACACCGACGCGGACGTCGAGGTCACCGGCCCCTCGCTCTCCATCGAACGCTCCTACAACAGCCTCGACCCGCGCCAGGACAGCGCGTTCGGCGCGGGCTGGGCGACGATCGCGGACATGAAGGCCGCCGAGGTCAAGGACGGCTCCGGCACGGTCACCAGTGTCGTCATCACCTACCCCGGTGGTGAGCAGGTCGCCTTCGGCCGCAACAGCGACGGCACCTTCGTCCCGCCGCTGGGCCGCTACGCCCGCTTCCAGGCGGTCGCCGACGGCTACACGCTGGTCGACAAGGACTTCACCACCTACAGCTTCACCCAGGCCACGGCCCGGGCGGGGGTGTACGCGATCAAGACCATCACGGACTTCGCGAACCGTGGCGAAACGTTCTTCTACACCGGCAACCAGCTGACCAGGATCACGAACACCACGTCCAACCGCTCGCTGGGCCTCACCTGGCAGACCCCGGCCGGGGCCACCGCCGCGCACGTCGACACGGTCTACACCGACGCCTCGACCGCGGGTGACAGCAGCACCGCGCAGACGTGGAAGTACGGCTACACCGGCGACAAGCTCACCTCGGTGTGCCCGCCCGCCGACTGGACCAAGTGCATCACCTACGGCTACGCCACCGGCAACCACTACCGCACCACGGTCCTGGACGAGGACCCGTTCGCGTACTGGCGGCTCGGCGAGGCGGCCGGTGACCCGGTCGCCAAGGACGCCGTCGACCTCAACCAGGGCAAGTACAACGGTATCTACCACAACGTGACCACCGGCGGCACGGCCGTGCTCGCCGGGTCCACCCAGCCCACGGCGTCGTTCAACGGCACCAGCAGCTATGTGGAGATACCCAGCGCGCCGGGCGCGACCCCCTCGTACGCCTCGGTCTCGCTCTGGTTCAAGACCTCCCAGGCGGGCGGTGTCCTCTTCTACTACGGCGACAAGCCGCTGAGCGACCCCGACCCGGTGGGCACCACGACCCACAACACCCCGGCGGTCTACGTCGGCACCGACGGCAAGCTGCACGGCTGCTTCGCCTCGTCGCCCGGCTGCAACACCACGATCGTCTCGGCCGCCGCCGTCAACGACAACAAGTGGCACCAGGCCGTCCTCACCGGCGCCGCCACCACCATGTCGCTCTACCTCGACGGCGTCGCCCAGGGGACCAAGACCGGCACCATCAACGACTGGGCACAGCCCTACCTCACCCTC
This sequence comes from Streptomyces sp. YS-3, assembly GCF_045257485.1. Classification (NCBI taxonomy): domain Bacteria; kingdom Bacillati; phylum Actinomycetota; class Actinomycetes; order Kitasatosporales; family Streptomycetaceae; genus Streptomyces; species Streptomyces sp. YS-3. Next base: position 4,559 of record NZ_JBJHPC010000079.1, read on the forward strand.
GGCGCCGGTGTGAACACCGACGGCTGGCCGAACATGAACGCGGCCGACCCGCTCGGCCACTTCAGCGGCCAGCTCGCCGAGGCGGCGATCTACTCCGAGCCGCTGAGCCAGGACGTCATCACCGCGCAGTACCAGGCGGCGACCCGTCCGGCCGGACTCCTCAACAAGATCACCACGCCGAACGGCAAGGTCCAGAGCGCCGTCACCTACTCCACCGCCGACGACACGGTCTCCCAGGCCGTCGACGGCGACGGCGGCACCTGGAAGCTCAACCCCGCCACCGTGACCGGCTCCTCGCAGGTCTACCGCTCCTCGGTGATGGGCGCCGCCCCGTCCGGGTACTGGCGTCTCGATGACGTCCAGGGCGCGGCCCAGGCCGCCAACGAGGTCCACACCGGCCTCGGCACCTACAACACGGTCACCCAGGGCGCGGAGGGTCCGTTCGGTCCCGACGACGCCACCGCGGTGGACTTCGACGGCTCCACCTCGTTCGCCGAGCTGCCGTACGCCCCGCTGCACCGCTCCGGCAACCGGGCCATCGAGCTGTGGTTCCGCACCGCCAAGCCCGGTGTCATCGCCGCCGACCAGGCCCGGACCCCCAACGACCCGGCGGGCGTCGGCGGGTCCTACTCGCCGCTGATGTACGTGGGCGCGGACGGCAAGCTGCGCGGCCACTGGTGGAGCGCCTCCGGCAGCGGTACGACCGACTTCGGCTCCAAGGCGACGGTCACCGACAACGCCTGGCACCACGCGGTCCTCTCCGCCTCCGGCACCACCCAGACGCTGTACCTGGACGGGGAGAAGCAGGCCGACTACACCGGCGCCGCCGGCGACCAGACGACCACCCGCACCTTCATCGGCGCGGGCTTCACCAAGGGCTGGATCAGCTCGGCCTCCGACGTGGGCCACTTCGACGGCTCGATCGCCGAGGTCGCCTTCTACGACGCCCCGCTGAGCGAGGACGAGGCGGCGCGCCACTACGCGGCGGCCAAGTCCTCCTCGGGCACCGCCCCGGTCCGCACGGTCAGGCTGACCGACCCGACCGACAAGACGCTCACCTACGTGTACGACGCGGAGCTGGGCAACCGCCTGCTCGCGGCGGTCGACACCAACGGCAACCGGACCACGTACGGCTACGACACCTCGGGCTTCCTGCACACGGTGACGGACGCCAACGGCAACCGCTCGGTGACCGGCCACGACGTGCGCGGCAACACGGTCTCCACGACCACCTGCCAGAACACGGCCGCCAACCAGTGCGCCACCGAGTACTACACGTACTACCCGGACGCGACCACGCTCTTCCCGGCGATGGACGCGCGCAACGACCTGATGCTCACCGAGCGCGACGGCCGTTCCTCCGGGCCCACCGACAACACCTACCTCACCAGCTACACCTATGACACGGCCGGAAACGTCACCGCGGTGACCACTCCGCCGGTCCCGGGTTCGCCCGCGGGCCGGACCGCGTCCACGGTGTACACCACCGCGACCACGGTCGCGGCCGAGGGCGGCACCAACTACGCCCCGGCGGGCCTGGTCGCCTCCGTGCGCACCCCCGGTGGCCGTACCACCTCGTACACGTACTTCAAGAACGGCGACCTGGCGCAGGTCACCGACGCCAACGGCGCCTCGGTGAAGTACACGTACGACAACCTGGGCCGCCAGATCACCAAGACCGAGGTCTCCGACTCCTACCCGGCGGGTCTGACGACCACGCTGGCGTACGACAAGGACGACCAGGTCGTCTCGGAGATCAGCCCCAAGGTCACCAACCGGGTCACCGGCGCGGTGCACCAGGCGAAGTCGACGACCGTGTACGACCCGGACGGCAACGTCCAGTCCCAGACGGTCGCGGACGCGAGCGGCGGTGACACCGCGCGCGTCACGTCGCTGACGTACGACGCCTACAACCGGGTCGCGACCCGGACGGACCCGGGCGGCGACACCACGGCGTTCGAGTACGACGTCTACGGCAACAAGGTGAAGGAGACGGACCCGGCCGGGAACGTCAACGAGTACACCTTCGACGCCGAGGGCCGTCCCCTCACCACCAGCCTGCTCAACTACACCGGCGACCCCAACAGCCCGTCCTCGCCGACGAAACTGGTACAGGAGTCGCGGGCGTACGACCCGGCGGGCCGGCTCGCGTCGATCACCGACGCGATGGGCTGGGTGACCGAGTACACCTACACCGACGACGGCCTGTCCGCGTCCGTGGTGCGCAGGGACCCGCAGAACAACAAGGCGTTCACCGAGCAGGCGAACACCTATGACGCGGCCGGGAACCTGACCAAGCAGGTCACCAACGACGGCACCACGACCACCTCCTTCACGGTGGACGCGGCCGACCGCACGACGTCGACCACGATGGACCCGGGCGGTCTCGCCCGGAGCACCAAGGTCTCCTACGACCCGGACGACAACGTCGTGTCCGAGACGGACTACGACCCGACCGGCGACACCAGCACCACCGACACGCGCTACGACGCGCTCGGCAACGTCACCGGCAACACCGTCCACGACGGCACCACCGCACCGGTCGGCCGCTGGAAGCTGAACGAGACCAGCGGCACCAACGCGGCGGACTCCTCCGGCGGCAACAACAAGGTCACGCTCGGCAGCGGGGTCACCCGCTCCACCGAGCAGGGCGGCAGCGCGGTCTTCGACGGCACGGCGAACGCCTATGGCCAGGCCACCGGCCCGGCGGTCAACACGAACGGCGGCTTCACCGTCTCCACCTGGGTGAAGCTGGCCGACACCACCGCCAACCACACCTTCGTCTCCCAGGACGGCACCGCCGACCACGGCTTCCAGCTGTACTACTCGACGGCGTACGGCTGGTCGTTCAACCGGACCTCCGGTGACGTGGCGGCCCCGACCCTGGCCCGTGCCACCTCCGGCACGGCGGCGGTGACGGCCAACACCTGGACGCACCTGACGGGTGTCTACGACGCGGCGGCGGGCGAGATCCGCCTCTACGTCAACGGCGCGCTGAAGGCGACCACCCCCTACAGCGGCTCCTGGGAGGCCACCGGCCCGCTCCAGATCGGCCGCCGTATGTCGGCCGGCACGCAGGGCGAGTACCACAAGGGCTCCCTCGCGGACGTTCAGGTCTACGGCGAGGCACTGACGGCGACACAGGTCTCCGCGGTGTACGGCAAGACCCTCCCGGCGGCCGGCAGCTCGGTGCGCACCACGAGCTGGAAGCTGGACCAGCGCGGTATGCCGATCGCGATGACCGACGCCAACGGCGCGGTCACCGACTACGGCTACGACGAGTCGGGCCAGCAGACCAGCGTCACCGAGCCCGCGGTCAGCGCCGAGCAGAACGGCGGCACCCCGGCGTCGGTCCGCCCGGTCTCGCTCACCGGCTACAACACCTTCGGCGAGCAGACGGAGTCCTCGGACCCGCTCGGCAACGTCACGGTGACGGCCTACGACGGGGAGGGCCAGGAGGCGTCCACGACGCTGCCCGACTACACCCCGCCGGGTGCCTCGGCGCCGATCAAGGCGGTGTCCTGGAACGAGTACAACCACCTCGGCCAGGTCTCCGCGGAAGTCGACCCGCTGGGCAACCGCACCGAGTACACCTACACCCAGCTGGGCGACGTGGCCTCGGTGAAGGAGCCGGGCGGCGACACCACGAAGTACACGTACGACACGAACGGCGACCAGCTCTCGGCGACGCGCCCGAACGGGGCACGCCAGGAGTCGACGTTCGACTACCTGGGCCGCGAGGTCACCAGCACGGACATCGTGCGCCAGCCGACCCAGCGGGCGTTCACAGCGATCAACTACTACGACGCGCCGGGGCAGCAGTTGTCCAGGACCGTCAGCCCGACCGGGGTGAGCCAGTCCTACGGGTACAACGCGTTGGGCGAGATCACGTCCAGCACGGACGGGGTCGGCAACACGACGCGGTACACGTACGACCAGGACGGGCAGATGCTCACGTCCACGGATCCGGACGGTACGAGCACCAAGAACACCTACGACGGGTTCGGCCAGCTCGTTTCGATGAGCGACCTGGACGCGACCGGGAAGGTGTTGCGCACCACGAGCTCTACGTATGACCGGATGGGTGCCCCGTCGACGCTCACCGACTTCCGGGGCCACACGACCTCGCTCACCGTGGACGCCACCGGCATGGTGACCAAGGCGGTGCAGCCGGTTTCCTCGACGGAGTCGATCACCACGACCTTCGGCTATGACGCGGCGGGCAACCAGACCCGGTTCACCGACGGGCGAGGGAACCCGTTCATCACCACGTACAACACGTGGGGCATGGCGGAGTCGGCGATCGAGCCGTCCACACCGGCCACTCCGGCTCTGGCCGACCGCACCTTCACCACCGTCTACAACGCCAACGGCGACGTGGTGGAGGAGCGTTCGCCGGGCGGTGTGAAGATCGCCGACCAGTACGACGCCAAGGGCCGGCTCACCCGTCAGACGGGTACCGGTGCCGAGGCCGCCACGGCCGACCACACCTACTCCTACGACGCGGACGACCGTGTCACTTCGGTGACGGGTACCGACGCGGACACGGGGAAGGACACGTTCGGGTACGACGACCGCGGCATGCTGCTGTCGGCCGACGGCCCGTCCGGTGCCAGCTCCTTCGCCTACAACGGCGACGGTGCCGTCACCTCCCGGACGGACGCCTCCGGTACCTCCACCTACGGCTATGACACGGCCGGGCGACTGTCCACGGTCAACGACGGTGCCACCGGTTCCACGCTGACCTACGGCTACGACGTCAACAGCAACGTCAAGTCGATCGACTACGGCACCGGCAAGGCCAAGCGGGCCTTCGGCTACGACGCCCTGGAGCAGCTCAAGTCGGACACCCTGACCTCCCCGACCGGCAAGACGCTGGCCTCGGTGAACTACGGGTACGACGAGAACGGCAACGAGACGTCCAAGACGACGACCGGAGTCGCGGGCGCCTCGGCCAACACGTACACCTACGACTGGGCGAACCGCCTGTCGTCCTGGAACAACGGGACGGCGACGGAGAGCTACGGCTACGACGCCTCCGGCAACCGGACGCGCGTGGGCGGCGACACCTACACCTACGACGCCCGCAACCAGCTCAGCTCGGACGGGCACAACAGCTACACCTACACGGCCCGCGGCACGCTGAGTTCGATGACGGACGACGCCGGCAAGCAGACCGTGATGAAGTCGGACGCCTTCAACCGCGTGATCAACGAAGGGGACCGCACCTACAGCTACGACGGCCTGGACCGGGTGCTCGCCGCGTCCGACCCGGGGACGGGTCCGCTGTTCACCTTCCAGTACAGCGGAGCGGGCAACGACGTCGCCTCCGACGGCACCGCGACCTACAGCCGCAACGTCGACGGTTCGCTGCTCGGCATCAAGGCCGGCGGCCAGTCGGTGCTCGCGATGACCGATCTGCACAGCGACGTCATCGGCCAGTTCACCGCCGACGGAGAGGCGCTGACGGGCTCGACCTCGTACTCGCCCTTCGGCAAGGTCGCGCAGAGCGCCGGGATGATCGGCCACCTCGGCTACCAGTCCGGCTGGACCGACCCGGAGACGGCCAAGGTCAACATGGCGGCGCGCTGGTACTCGCCGCAGACCGGCCAGTTCAACAGCCGGGACACGGCGGACGTGGACGGACTGCCGGCCTCGGTCGGTGCGAACAAGTTCGCGTATGCCAACGCCAACCCGTTGACCATGACCGACCCCACCGGTCACTGGAGCATCGGCGGCGCCTGGAAGAAGTTCAAGAAGAAGGTCAAGCACACCGCCAAGTCCGCTTGGCACAAGACCAAGTCGGCCGTCAAGCATGTCGCCAAGGTGGTCAAGAAGGCCGCCAAGAAGATCAAGCACGCGGTCAAGAAGGCGGTCAAGAGGGTCAAGCACGCGGTCCGCAAGGCCGTGCACTACGTGCATGACGCCGTCAAGAAGGTCAAGAGATACGTCAAGCGGACGTACAAGCGCGTCAAGCACTACGTCCACAAGGTGGCCAAGGCCGTCAAGCGCACGGTGAAGCGGGTCGCCAAGGCCGTCAAGCACGTTGCCCACAAGATCGTCAAGGCTGCCAAGAAGGTGGGCAGAGCGGTCAAGAAGGCCGCGAAGGCGACGGCCAACTACGTGAAGCAACACGCGGCCACCATCGTGCCGATCGTGGCCGGCATCGCGGCTGCGGTGGCGTGCACGGCCCTGACGGCCGGAGTCGGCGCGGTCGCCTGTGCGGTCGGCGCCGGGGCACTGATCAACTCGCTCGGCTATGCCATGAGCGACGGTCCCCACACGCTGAACGGCTTCCTCGGAGCCGCGGCGGTGGGCGCGGCCACCGGACTGCTCGGGGCGGGCGCGGGAGCGCTCGCCGGACGGGCGCTGGGCACCGCGGTCGGTGCCGTGACCCGTGGAGCGGTCACCGGAGCCGCGTCCGGAGCGGCCGAGGGCGCCGCCTACTACGGCGTCTCCTGCTCCAGCAGCGAGGAGGGCTGCAGCGTCAGCGGGGCGGCGAAGGCCACCGCGACCGGCGCGGCGTTCGGTGGTGTCTTCGGAGCCGCGGCCGGCAAGTACGGCCCCAAGCCGAAGGCGCAGCCGGAGACAGACGGGGTGCCGTCGCGGGGCCGGGGCGGCAGCTGCCCGACCCGGCACAGCTTCGTTGGCTCGACTCCCGTGCTGGTGGGCCCCAACGCCTCCAAGATGATCTCCGAGATCAAGGTCGGGGACTACGTCCTCACGGCGGAGCCCGGCAAGAAGGGCACGGAGAAGCACCGCGTCAAGGAGGTGATCGTCACCAAGACCGACCGCGACTACGTCGATGTGACCGTCGCGACCAAGTCGGGCGCGAAGACGATCCAGACCACGCAGCACCACCAGTTCTACGAGGCCACCCGGAACTCCTGGACCCAGGCGGGCGACCTCAAGGCCGGGCAGCGGCTGCAGCTGGACACGGGTGAGACGACGCGGATCGTCGGCGTCAAGCCGTACAAGGCGACCCGGATCACCTACGACCTCAGCATCGAGGGCCTGCACACCTACCATGTGATGGCCGGCGGTGAGGGCTTCCTCGTCCACAACCAGGACGGCCCGGCATCCATCCCCCAGGTGGACAACGCGCGACTGCAGAAGACGGTGGACGCGCTCTACCACGGCATCGGCAACGACAATCTCGTCGGTGACGGGTCGGCGATGGCCGCGGCCAACCACGAGTTCCTGGGCGGCGACGGGGTCGAGGGCAAGAACCACCTGGGCAGCACCGCCCAGTACCGGAGCGCGCTCAACAACTTCCTCACCAAGGACGTCATCAAGCCGAAGGGCGGAAAGAAGGAGACCGTGGTCCGGACGCCCAGGGACATCCAGGTCGCGAAGAGCCTCATCAATGCTATTGATGATGCCCACCAAGGCCAGTACGAAGGCGCGCACAACTACCCGGGACTGAGTTGCTGATGACGAGGGACGTACAACTGGTGAAGGACCTGGTCACGCGGGTCCCCGCCTTCGAGGATCTCTACGAGAGCCATGTGTTCAACGAGGACGGCGTGCTGCCGCACGTCTTCTTCTGGGACGTCACCCTGGCGACCGTGGACTCCTACCTCGGGAACGAGGACGAGCCGGACTGGCGGAGCACGCTGGAGTTCCTGGAGGAACAGAGCGCGCTGGGCGTACCGGAGATCGACGAGGTCATCGTGACGTCGTTCCTCAACTCCCTGCCGTTCCCCGGTAAACCGGGGCACGAACTGGTGGAGCACCTCGGTCCGGTCCTCGCGGCGAAGTTCGCACGGGTACGCCCGACGGGCTGAGCGGAACGCGAAGGGAGGTCCCCTGCGGGGGACCTCCCACACCGCGCACCACAAACAACAGGTGCCCGGACCCCCAAGGGGTCCGGGCACCTTTTTCACGTCCTAGTCAGCCGCCTGACCGTTCAGAACGTGAGCTTGAAGTCGTCGATGTAACCCGTGTCGTACCGCGCCTTGTCCTGGACCCGCAGCTTCCAGGTGCCGTTGGCGACCTCCGAGGAGGCGTTGACGGTGTACGTGGCGTCGATGTTGTCCGTCGAGCCGCCGGTGCCCGTGGCCTTCAGCGGGTAGACCGTGCCGTCGGGCGCCACCAGGTCGACCTGGAGGTCACCGATGTAGGTGTGGACGATCTTGACGCCCACCTTGAGGGTGCTGGGCGCGTTGCCCGTGACGCCGGTGACGGTGACCGACGAGGTGACCGCCGCTCCGGGGGAGTCGGGGATGTTGACGTTGGTGCTGTTGTCGAAGACCTTGCCGCCCGGGTCGCCGCCGCCGTGCCGGGCGCCGACCGCGATGGCCGCCCAGGCGTCGGTGATGTTGTTGACCTCGGCGCTGCCCGCACCGTACAGCTCGGTCGCCGCGGCGATGGTGCCCGCGCGGGCGCCCGCGTAGTCGGTGGTGGAGTTGAACTTGGTGGTGAGCGCCTTGTACCAGATCAGCTGGGCCTTGTCGCGGCCGATGCCGGTGACCGGCAGGCCGTCGGAGGTCGGCGAGTTGTAGGTCACGCCGTTGATGACCTTGGTGCCGCTGCCCTCGGAGGCCAGGTAGAACCAGTGGTTCGCGGGGCCCGAGGAGTAGTGGACGTCGAGGTTGCCGAGACCGGAGTACCAGCTGTCCTTGGAGCCGCCGTCCTTGCTCGGCTTGTCCATGTAGCGCAGCGGGGTGCCGTCGCCGTTGATGTTGATCTTCTCGCCGATGAGGTAGTCGCCGACGTCGGACGAGTTGTTGGCGTAGAACTCCACGGCGGTGCCGAAGATGTCCGAGGTCGCCTCGTTGAGGCCGCCGGACTCGCCGCTGTACTCCAGGCCCGCGGTGTTGGAGGTGACGCCGTGCGTCATCTCGTGGCCGGCCACGTCCAGCGAGGTCAGCGGGTCGTTGTTGCCCGAGCCGTCGCCGTACGTCATGCAGAAGCAGCTGTCGTCCCAGAACGCGTTGACGTACGCGTTGCCGTAGTGGACGCGGGAGTACGCGCCGACGCCGTCGCCGCGGATGCCGCTGCGGCCGAACACGTTCTTGTAGAAGTCCCAGGTCTCGCCCGCGCCGTAGGCGGCGTCGGCGCCCGCGGTGGCGGCGTTGGAGTTGGTGCCGTCGCCCCAGGTGTCGGTGGACTGCGAGAACAGCGTGCCGGTGCCGGAGGAGCCGTGGTTCAGGTTGTACGTCTTGTGGCCGCCGCGTCCGCCGTCGGTGAGCGTGTAGCTCGAACCCGACTGCGTGGTGCCGAGGGTGACCTGGCCGCTGTAGTGCGTGTTGCCCACACCGGTCTCGATGCCCTGCCACTGGTACAGCTTGGCGCCGGTCGCCGCGTCCGTGATGACGTGCAGCTGGTTCGGCGTGCCGTCCTCCTGCAGACCGCCGACGACCGTCTCGTACGCGAGGGTCGGCGTGCCCTTGGCCATCCAGACGACCTTGCGCGGGGCGCGGTCGGCGGTGGCCTTCTTGGCGCCCTTGTCGGCGGCGGCGGCCAGCGCCTGCTTCTGCGCGCCGGCGGGGCCCTGCTTGGCGGTGGTGGCGATGTTCTTCAGCTCGGCGCGGGAGGCCTTGGCGACACCCTGCGTCCGGCCGCTCGCGGCCGTGTCGACGACGAGGTCGCCGCCGAGGACCGGCAGACCGGCGTAGGTGCGCTCGTACCGCGTGTGCGTCGTGCCGTTCTGGTCCTTGACCACGTCACGGACGACGAGCTTCTCCTGGGTGCCGAGGCCGAGCGTCTTGGCGGTGTCCGCCGTCCTGTCGCCGGCCTGGCGTATGAGCTCGGCCCGCTGTGAGGGCGTGAGCTTGGCGGGCAGAGCGCCCGGGTTGCGTACGGCCTGCGCCTTGAGGGCGCTTGCGGACGCGGAGTCGTCGGGGCGTGCGCTGGCGCTGCCGGCCTGGACTCCGACGGTGAGCATGGCGGCTGCGGAGAGCAGTGCGGCGGTGGCGGTGGCACGACGACGCTGCGTGGATCTCACGCGAACTCCTTCTGCGAGGGGGGTACCGGCGGCTGGGTAGGGCCGGCCGGGCGGAGCATGCGGAGCGGTGGTTCGTGGATCGTGGAGAGAGTGCCAGGAGTGGCCTGCCGCTGTCAGGAGCGCGTCAAGAAGATGGCCGGAAATCGTTCGTTGTACGAAAGATGGCGTTCGTTAAGCGGACGTTTCCTTTGTCAACACCGTGTGTCCAGTGAGCAGTCGGGTGCGCCGCGATCGACGGGAGTGTCCGGATACGCGCCCCGCCCGACCAGCGCGAAGAGTGCCCGCGAGGGTCGCGGGAGCCGCTCCGCACAATGGCCGCAATGCGCCTTCGCGGTTGCCCGCGCCACCCCCGCCCGGTGTCCGTCAGGCGGACGGTGGGAGGAGTACGGCGATGAGGTGTGACGGGCGCGGCGGCGAACCGGTTCCGCCGCCGCACCCCTTTCGGCTACGCCAGGCTCTCGCGCCAGGCGCGGTGCAGATCCGCGAACCGGCCGGTACCCGCGATGAGTTCGGCGGGGGAGCCGTCCTCGACGATCGCGCCGCCGTCCATCACCAGCACCCGGTCCGCGATCTCCACGGTCGACAGCCGGTGGGCGATGACGACGGCGGTACGGCCGTGCAGCACGGTGTGCATCGCGCGCTGCACCGCCCGTTCGCCCGGGATGTCCAGGGACGAGGTCGCCTCGTCCAGGATCAGCACCGCCGGGTCCGCGAGCAGCGCGCGGGCGAAGGCCACCAGCTGGCGCTGGCCCGCCGAGATGCGCCCGCCGCGCTTGCGCACATCCGTGTCGTAGCCGTCCGGCAGCCCGGCGATGAAGTCGTGCGCGCCGATCGCCTTGGCGGCCTGTTCGATCTCCTCGCGGGTCGCCTCGGGGCGGCCGATCGCGATGTTGTCGGCGACCGTCCCGGAGAAGAGGAACGCCTCCTGGGTGACCATCACGACCCCGCGCCGCAGCTCGGGCACGGCGAGGTCGCGCAGGTCCGTGCCGTCCAGGAGCACCCGGCCCGGTCGGGGCGCACCCTCCCCGGAGTCCGCCGGGGAGCCGGGGGAGGGGTCGTAGAAGCGGGCGAGGAGCTTGGCGAGGGTGGACTTGCCGGCGCCGGTCGTCCCGACCACGGCCACGGTCTGCCCGGCCGGGATCGTCAGGTCGAAGCGGGGCAGCACCTCGCCGCCCGTACGGTACGAGAAGCTCACGCCCTCGAACACCACCTCGCGGCCCGGGAGCCCGCCCCGGCGCGGCGGCAGCGGCACCGGCCGCTCGGGCTCGGGCACGGTCGGCCGCTGGGCGAGCAGCCCCGCGATCTTCCCGAGGGAGGAGACGGCGGCCTCGTAGGAGTTGAGGAACATCCCGAGCCGGTCGATGGGGTCGTACAGCCGCCGCAGGTACAGCACGGCCGCCGCCAGCACACCGAGCGCCAGGGTGCCGTCGGCGACCCGGTAGGCGCCCCACAGCACCATCGCGGCGACGGCCGTGTTGGCCACCAGGCGCGAGCCCACCACGTACTGGGCCATCTCCAGGATCGCGTCGCCGTTGGTGCGCTCGTGCCGGCGGTTGAGCCGCTGGAACTCCTCGTCGTTGGCGCGCTCGCGACGGAACGCCTGGACCGGGCGGATGCCGTTGAGGGTCTCCGCGAACTTGACGATGACGGCCGCGATGGCGGTGGAGCGGGCGTCGAAGGCCGCCGACGCGCGGCGCCGGTAGCGGCGGATCAGCAGGTGCAGCGGCGCGTACGAGGCCACCGCGAGCGCGCCGGTGCCCCAGTCCAGCCAGAGCAGCATCACGCAGATGTACACCGCGGACAGCACGACACCGATCAGCTCCTGGAGCCCCTCGTTGAAGAGTTCGCGCAGCGACTCCACGTCGGAGGTGGAGCGGGAGATGAGCCGGCCCGAGGTGTAGCGCTCGTGGAAGTCCACGCTCAGCGCCTGGGCGTGCCGGAAGATCCGTCCGCGCAGATCGAGCAGCACGTCCTGGCCGACGCGGGTGGAGGCGCTGATGAACGCGTACTGGAGCAGTCCGGCCCCCAGGGCGCACACGAGGTAGCCGGAGCCGACGACGATCAGCGGCCCGTAGTCGTGCGCCCGGAAGGCCGGTACGCCCCGGTCGATGGCGTACGCCACCAGCAGCGGGCCCGCCTGCACGGCGGCCTGCTGCAACAGGATGAGCAGCGCGGTGACGACGACGCGCCGGCGCATCGGCCGCAGCAGGCCGAGCAGGAGGGCGCGGGTGGCGCCGGGCGGGGAGGGGAGGGCGTCGCGGTCGAACGGGTCCGCCTGGGGCAGGGCCTTGTCCGGCTCCGCGGGCTCCTCCGGTCCGGCCTGCCGCTCGGCTCCGATGGTGGTGGTCATCGCTTGTCCCCCTCATCCGCCGTACCGGACATCAGCCAGGCGTACTCCGCGCTGGTCCGCAGCAGTTCCTGATGGGTGCCGACGGCGGCGACGCGGCCGGCGGAGAGCAGCGCGACCCGGTCGGCGAGCATCACCGTCGACGGGCGGTGCGCGACGACCAGCGCGGTGGTCTCGCGCAGCACCTCGCGCAGGGCCGCCTCGACGCGCGCCTCGGTGTGCACGTCGAGCGCGGAGAGCGGGTCGTCCAGGACCAGGAACCTGGGCCGCCCGACGACCGCCCGCGCGAGCGCGAGCCGCTGGCGCTGCCCGCCGGAGAGGCTGAGCCCCTGCTCGCCCACCTGGGTGTCGACGCCGTGCGGCAGCTCCCGCACGAAACCGGCCTGCGCGACGTCCAGCGCGCGGCCGAGGTCCTCGGGCCCGCCGCCGCCCATGAGGACGTTCTCGCCCACGGAGGCGGAGAAGAGGGTCGGCTCCTCGAAGGCCACGGCGACGAGCGCGCGCAGGTGGTCGCGGGACATCCCGGCGATGTCGGCGCCGTCGAGAGTGATCCGGCCTCCCGTCGCCTCGTACAGCCTCGGTACGAGGGCGGTGAGGGTGGTCTTCCCGGACCCGGTCCCCCCGACCAGGGCCATGGTCTCGCCGCTGCGGATGTGCAGGTCGATGTCGGTGAGGAGGGGCGGGCTGTCCGGGGGCGCGTCGGGGTAGCGGAAGGAGACGTGGTGGAAGTGGATGCCGAGGTCCTCGCCCGGTCCGGGCCGGGGCTTCGTCCGCGCACCGGGCTCCGGGAGGGCGGCTCCGCCGACCGACGGGACCGGCTCGTCCAGGACCTCGAAGTACCGCTCCGTCGCCGTCCCCGCCTCCTGGCTCATCGCCAGCAGGAAACCGATCGAGTCCACCGGCCACCGCAGCGCCAGCGCCGTGGACAGGAACGCCACCAGCGTCCCCGCCGACAGCCCCCCGTCGGCGACCCGTACCGTTCCCAGCACCAGCGCCGCCCCGATCGCCAGCTCCGGGATCGCCGTGATCACGCCCCACAGCGCCGCGAGCAGCCGTGCCTTGTGCAATTCGGTGCCGCGCAGCCCCCGTGCCAGCTCCCCGAACGCCCGCGCCTGGGCGCGGTGGCGGCCGAACCCCTTGATGATCCGGATGCCGAGCACGCTCTCCTCGACCAGCGTCGTCAGATCGCCCACCTGGTCCTGCGCCCGCCGCGCCGCCAGCGAGTACCGCGTCTCGAAGAGCGAGCAGAGCGCCACCAGCGGCACCACCGGGATGATCAGCACCAGTCCCAGCGTCCACTCCTGCGACAGCAGGATCACGAACCCCACCACAATGGTGACCCCGTTGACCAGCAGGAAGGTCAACGGGAACGCCAGGAACATCCGTACCAGGCTCAGATCGGTCGTCCCCCGCGACAGCAACTGGCCCGAGGGCCACCGGTCGTGGAAGGACACCGGCAGCCGCTGTACATGCCGGTAGAGATCCGCCCGCATCGCCGCCTCCACCCCGGCCAGCGGACGCGCCACCAGCCACCGCCGCAGGCCGAACAGGAGCGCCTCCGCCACCCCGAGCAGCAGCAGGACGAACGCGCCCAGCCAGACCCCGCCGGGGTCGCCGTCGACCACCGGGCCGTCGACGATCCACTTCAGGACGAGCGGGATCACCAGACCGAGGCAGGAGGCGACGACCGCGACGGACGCGGCGGTGAACAGCCGGGCCCGCACGGGACGTACGTAAGGCCAGAGCCTGAGCAGCGTACGCACCGTCGACCGGGTCT
>NZ_JBJHPC010000781.1:0-2708 GCF_045257485.1 Streptomyces sp. YS-3
AACACAGCCTGCTATTCAGGCATTTGCCTGAATACCGGATGGCCCTGATGGCGTTTGGAACGCCGGTCGCGTGGTCCTCTTGAGTAAGCGGGTGAACACGCACCGACACGTGGCCGGCGGCTCAGCCGTACCCGCCGCGCATCCCCGATCCGTACGACGGCGCGTACGGCCCCGCGTACGGCACGTACCGACATGGACGAATGGAGACGAACTTCAGTGAGCAAGGTGCTGTTAGTGCATGCCAAGGGTGGTCCGCCGCTCGGTCACGTCCTGTCCCGGACGGCCGCCAGGGCGGAAGTGCACCTGCTGGCGCTCAGCGCTCTTCCTCCCGTCGTGGCGGACTCCGCCCGGAGACTGTGCGTCTCGGTCGTGACGGCCGACGCGCACCGCTCCGACCTGGTCTCGTTGATCGTCTCACGGGCCCGGACCGTGGGCGCGGACGCGGTTCTCACCTTCTCCGAGTACGCGGTCGTCGCCGTCGCCGAGGCGTGCGAGGCACTCGGCCTCGCCGGGCCCGGTGAGGCCGCCTCGCTCGCCCGTGACAAGCGCCTGATGCGGCGCACCTGGCGCGAACACGGCCTGTCGCAGCCCGAGTTCCGCTCCGTCGCCACGGAGGCCGACCTGTACGAGGCGGCCGGCGCGCTGCCCTTCCCGCTGCTCCTCAAGGCGGCCTGGAGCGCGGGCTCCACCGCGCACCAGATCATCCGCTCCCCGTACGAGGTCTCCACCGCCTGGCGCCGCTCGCGCGAAGTGATGGCCGAGTCGGCCCTGTTGGGGTACGCGGAGCTCCATGTGGCCGAGGCGCAGGGGCACTACGTGGTCGAGCAGATCGTGACGGGCACCGCCTCCGACTGGTTCGACGACCCCGGCTGGGGCGACTACGTCAGCGTCGAGGGCGTCGTGGCGGACGGCGTCTTCCACCCGGTCTGCCTCAGCGGCCGGATGCCCACGGTCGAGCCGTTCACCGAGCGCGCGGGCATCACCCCAGCCCTGCTCTCCCAGGACGCCCAGGACCGCGTCGTGGAGCTCGCCCGGCAGGCCGTCGACGCCCTCGGCCTGCGCGACTGCGGAACGCACACCGAGATCAAGCTCGGCGCGGGCGGACGCATGTGGCTGATCGAGACGGCCGCCCGGTTCGGCGGCGCGATGACGGTGCCGCAGATCGAGGACGTCTTCGGGCTCGACCTCGTCGGCATGCTCGTCGACCACCTCCTCGGCCGCCCGGTCGAGTGGCCCGAGCAGGCCCTCACCCCCGCCGACGCGCACGGCGCGGCGGGCTCCCTCGTCGTCCTCGCGGTCGACGGCGACGGCGAGGCCTGGCACGACCGCAAGGTCTGGGACTTCCCGGCCGTCACCCGGGACATACCGCTCAGCCCGGGCAGCGAGCTGTCGGTGGTCGCGGAGAGCTCGCTCCCCGACGGCAGCGTCGTCCCCGTCTACGACCCGGCCGGGGGAGCCAACACCATGGCCGCCCTGTGCCTGCTCTCCGCCACCGACGCCCGCACGGTCCTGCGCGACTTCGAGACCCTGGTCGACGCCCTGCCACGGGTGCTGCCCGCGGCGCGGACCGAGGAGGTCGCCGTATGACCGCCCCCCTGCTCACCGGACCCGCCGAGCCGGCCGTGGACCGCACGGTCGTCGGCGAGAACCTCTCCCTGCCGCTCTTCCGCACCCTCTCCGGGGTCCTGGCCGGCCACCCCTACCTCAAGGTCGTCGTCGACCGCGCCGAGAACACCTGGCACCTCCTCGACACGGCGGCGCACCCCTTCCACGTCAACTACATCGCCACCCGCGTCCTCGGTATGAGCCTGGACGAGCTGGACGCGGACCTGGACGGCTTCAACGCCTCCGTCTACATGGACCCCGGCCGCCGCTTCCTGCTCGGGGTGCTCTCGCTCCACACCGACGAGGACGCCGAGGGAAGCGGACGCACCTTCCTCGTCCTGGAGACGACCGAGGCCGACACCATGAACGGCGAACTCCTGGAGTTCTTCTACACGTTCGTGCGCGACCGGGTCGACGGCCGGCTCCCCCTCCTGCTCAAACCCGCCAACCACGGCCAGGAGGAGGAGCTGGCGGCGATCAGCGAACGACGGGTGCCGCGCATCCTGAGCCATCAGCTCTTCGGCTCCAGGACCCGCACCCCGCTCAACCCCGGCGAGGTCACCGGACGGCTGCGGTTCTTCCGTACGAACGAGGAGTACGCGGCGGCCGAGGCGCGGCTCGGCTGGGCCGACATCGTGGCCATGCCGCGTCTGCCCGACGACGTGCCCCGGGTGGCCGGGTTCCTCAACACCGCGCCGATCACCCCGCTCTCGCACACCAACGTCCTGGCCTCCGGCTGGGGCATACCCAACGCGATCGTGCGCGACCTGGAACAGCTCGTCGAACAGGACGGCCTGGACGGCGCGTGGGTGCGCTACCGGGTGGGGGAGGACGAGATATCCCTGGAGCGGCTGGACGACGAGCCGGTCCTGCGCGCCCCCGCCTGGCACCAGCAGCGCATACGCCTGGAGCCGCCCCTGCTCGAAGACGCGCCCGTGCTGTCCCTGCACCGGCTGCGCGCCGCGGACCGCGACCGGTACGGCACCAAGGCGGCCAACCTAGGCGAGCTGCACCACGTACTGGACAGCCGCACCGCCGACCTGACCGCCTTCTACGGACGCCCCCGCCCGCCCCGCGACGACCTCTACGGCCACCTCGCCACC
>NZ_JBJHPC010000782.1:0-2698 GCF_045257485.1 Streptomyces sp. YS-3
GGCGGGTAGGGGATCACCCGCCGCAGGCGCCCCCCACCCGCACCTGACCGTATGCCGAACCGGCGTCCCGCCATCCGGACGAGCTGTCCGGATCCTGGAGTCGAGGCGTACGGCGGGTAGGGGATCACCCGCCGCAGGCGCCCCCCACCCGCACCTGACCGTATGCCGAACCGGCGTCCCGCCATCCGGACGAGCTGTCCGGATCCTGGAGTCGAGGCGTACGCTCGAAGCAGCCCGATCCGGCTATCTGGATGCTGAGGAGCGACCGCAATGCCCGAGCTGAGGTCCCGCACCGTCACCCACGGCCGCAACATGGCCGGCGCCCGCGCCCTGATGCGTGCCTCGGGCGTAGCCGGCGCGGACATCGGCAAGCCGATCATCGCGGTGGCGAACAGCTTCACCGAGTTCGTGCCCGGGCACACCCACCTCGCCCCCGTCGGCCGTATCGTCTCCGACGCGATCCTGGCCGCCGGAGCCGTCCCCCGCGAGTTCAACACCATCGCGGTCGACGACGGCATCGCGATGGGCCACGGCGGCATGCTCTACAGCCTCCCCTCCCGCGACCTCATCGCGGACAGCGTGGAGTACATGGTCGAGGCGCACTGCGCGGACGCCCTCATCTGCATCTCCAACTGCGACAAGATCACCCCGGGCATGCTGATGGCCGCGATGCGCCTCAACATCCCCGCCGTCTTCGTCTCCGGCGGCCCGATGGAGGCCGGTCAGGCCACCCTCGTCGACGGCACCGTCCGCAAGCTCGACCTCATCGACGCCATGGTCGACGCCGCCAACGAGAAGATCTCCGACGCGGACGTCCTGCGCATCGAGGAGAACGCCTGCCCCACCTGCGGCAGCTGTTCCGGCATGTTCACCGCCAACTCGATGAACTGCCTCACCGAGGCCATCGGCCTCAGCCTGCCCGGCAACGGCTCGGTCCTCGCCACCCACACCGCCCGCCGCGCCCTGTACGAGAACGCGGCCCGCACGGTCGTCGACATCACCAAGCGGTACTACGAGCAGGACGACGCCTCCGTCCTGCCCCGCTCCATCGCCACGCGCGCGGCGTTCGAGAACGCCATGGCCCTCGACATCGCCATGGGCGGCTCCACCAACACGATCCTGCACCTGCTCGCCGCCGCGCAGGAGGCCGACCTCGCGTACGACCTCAGGGACATCGACGCCGTCTCGCGCCGCGTCCCGTGCCTGGCCAAGGTCGCGCCGAACGTGGCGCCCACCACCACGTACTACATGGAGGACGTGCACCGCGCCGGCGGCATCCCCGCCATCCTGGGCGAGCTCTACCGCGCGGGCCTGCTGAACGAGGACGTCCACACCGTCCACTCCCGCTCCATCAAGGAGTGGCTGGACGCGTGGGACGTGCGCGGGGGCTCGGCGACGCCGGAGGCCGTCGAGCTGTGGCACGCGGCGCCCGGCTGCGAGCGCTCGGCGACCGCGTTCTCGCAGTCCAAGCGGTGGGAGACGCTCGACACCGACGCGGCAAACGGCTGCATCCGCGACGCCGCCCACGCGTACTCCAAGGACGGCGGCCTCGCGGTCCTGCGCGGCAACCTCGCCGAGGACGGCTGCGTCGTGAAGACGGCCGGCGTCGACGAGTCCATCTGGACGTTCGAGGGCCCGGCGGTCGTCTGCGAGTCGCAGGACGAGGCCGTCGACAAGATCCTCCGTAAGGAGGTCAAGGAGGGCGACGTCGTCGTCATCCGCTACGAGGGCCCCAGGGGCGGTCCCGGCATGCAGGAGATGCTGTACCCGACGTCGTTCCTCAAGGGGCGGGGTCTGGGCAAGTCCTGCGCCCTGGTCACCGACGGCCGCTTCTCCGGCGGTACGTCGGGCCTGTCCATCGGCCACGCCTCGCCCGAGGCGGCGTCCGGCGGCACGATCGCCCTGGTCGAGGACGGCGACCGCATCCGCATCGACATCCCCAGCCGTACGATCGAACTCCTCGTCCCCGAGGCGGAACTGACGGAACGCCGGGCCGCGCTGGGCGGGGTGTACGCGCCGAAGTCCCGCGAGCGCAAGGTGTCGGCGGCGTTGCGGGCGTACGCGGCGATGGCGACGAGCGCGGACCGGGGCGCGGTCCGAGACGTCTCCAAACTGGACTGAGCCCTCCAACCCCAATGCGGGGTGGTGCCCCGGCCCGTCGTGCGGGGATGCGGGGTTGTGCCGCCCACCCCTCGTGCGGGGCGGCCCTCCGTTCCCCCTCCGCGGGGCTGCGCCCCGACCCCTTCCCGGCGGGGCTGCGCCCCGGGCTTCCCGGGCTTCCGTGCGGGGCTGCGCCCGGGCCCTCCTGGCGGGGCTGCACCCCCGGGCCCTGTTCGCGGGCCTGCGGCCCCTGCGCCCCGCTTCTTTCGCCTGCGGACCGTGCTGGGTTGCTCGCGCAGTTCCCCGCGCCCCTAACTACCTAGGGGCGCGGGGAACTGCGCGCTCAGCCACAGACAACCCGCAGACAACGACCGGCCCGGGAAACGGCGCGACCGGCAGCGCACCCGCAGTCGAAGTTCCGGCCCGATAAGGGGCGCGGGGAACGGCGCGACCAGCCCACCACCGACCCGCAGACAACCACCGGGCAGATCAGGGGCGCGGGGAACGGCGCGACCAGCCCACCACCGGCCGGCAGACGACCCCCGGCCGAAAAGGGGCGCGGGGAACTGCGCGACCAGCCACAGACAACCCGCAGCCG
>NZ_JBJHPC010000783.1:0-2695 GCF_045257485.1 Streptomyces sp. YS-3
GAGGCCGGGGAGGCGGGAGGTGACTCAGCGCGGCTGCTGCTCCTGCTGCTGCCCCTGCTCCTGCTCCTGCTGGCCGGGGAGCTGAGGGTGACCGGGGAGCTGCCCGTGGCCGTGGCCGGAGTTCTGGATCTGCCGGTACTCCTCGACGGTGGCCTTGGGGATGTGCGAGCCCGGTCCGTACAGGGCCTTGGCGAGCTTGGCGCGCAGCCGCTGGGAGCGGGTGACCTTGCGGCGGACGCCGTTCCCGTCGACCTCCGGGCCCAGTTCGTAGGGCGCGGGCTGCTCGTGGTGGGTGAGTTTGTAGAGCTGCCCCTGGTCGAGCGGCTCGTGCACCTCCACGTACTCGCCGTGCGGCAGCCGTTTGATGACGCCGCTCTCCCGGCCGTGCAGCGCCATCTCCCGGTCGCGGAGCTGGAGTCCCTGGCAGATGCGCTTGGTGACGATGAAGGTGAGGACCGGTCCGGCGAAGAAGGCGACCCGGACGAACCAGGTGATCGAGTTGATGGAGAGATGGAAGTGGGTGGCCCACAGGTCGTTGCCGCCGCCGATGAGGCAGACGAAGTACATGGCGAGCCAGGCCGTGCCGAGGCCGGTGCGGACCGGGTGGTTGCGCGGCCGGTCCGCGATGTGGTGCTCGCGTTTGTCGCCGGTGACCCAGGCCTCGATGAACGGGTACGCGCCGATCGCGGCGAGCAGCAGCGGGAAGAGCGTGAAGGGAATGAGGACGCCGAGGGCGAGCGTATGGCCCCAGGCGTTGATCTCCCATCCCGGCATCACCCGGATCAGGCCCTCGGAGAATCCCAGGTACCAGTCGGGCTGGGCGCCGGTCGAGACGAGGTCCGGCCGGTAGGGACCCATCGCCCAGACGGGGTTGATGGTCGCGACCGCGCCCATGATGGTCAGCAGTCCGAAGACCAGGAAGAAGAACCCGCCGGCCTTGGCGGTGTAGACGGGCATCAGGGGCGCGCCCACCACGTTCTTCTCGGAGCGGCCGGGCCCGGCGAACTGGGTGTGCTTGTGGTAGAAGACCAGGATCAGATGGGTGACGACCAGCCCCAGGATGAGCCCCGGCAGCAGCAGCACATGCGCCGAGTAGAGCCGCGGGATGATGTCGTGCCCGGGGAACTCGCCGCCGAAGAGGAAGAAGGAGATGTACGTACCGATCACCGGGATCGACAGGATCGCGCCGTCGGCGAAGCGAATGCCGGTGCCGGAGAGCAGGTCGTCCGGGAGCGAGTAGCCGGTGAGGCCGGTGATGAGGGCCGTGAACAGGATGGTCCAGCCGAACAGCCAGTTCAGTTCGCGCGGCTTGCGGTAGGCGCCGGTGAAGAACACCCGCATCATGTGCACCAGCAGCCCGGCGCAGAAGACCAGCGCGGACCAGTGGTGGACCTGACGTATCAGCAGACCGCCGCGCACGTCGAAGCTGAGGTCGATGGTGGACTCGTAGGCCCTGGTCATCCGGACGCCGCTGAGCGGGGTGTACGAGCCGTGGTAGACGACCTCCACACCGCTCGGCTCGAAGAAGAGGGTCAGATAGATACCGGTGAGGATGAGGACGAGAAAGCTGTAGAGGCAGATCTCCCCGAACATGAAGGACCAGTGGTCCGGGAAGATCTTGCGCATCTGGGTCCGGGCGATGGAGTAGATACCGAGCCGCCCGTCCGCCCAGTCGGCCAGCCGCTCGCCTTTCGCCGGCTCCGCGGGCCGCTCGGTGTCCTCCGTGCCGCTCCTGATGTCGGTGCTCATGCGTCTCCCCCTCAGGCGTTCCATCCCTCAAGGCCTGTAACAGGGTAGACATCCGAGCACCCGGGCCAACAGCCCCTACCCGGACGCTAGTTGAGTGAGCCGGACCACGCGGTCCGGGCGTCGACGGCCGGTCAGCCGACCCGGCGGCGGTCGCGCGCGACGAACTCCCAGGTGGGCTCGGCTGCGGATGCGGCAGCGGGGGTGGCTGCGGCGGCGTCGGCTGCGGGCATGACGATGGCGTTCAAGTGTCGCTCCCCTGAGAGGTGTTCGGGATCGGAGTGAGGGGTGGGGGGTGGGTGACGTAACGACGGCGGCTCGCGACGCGGACCTGAGAATACCAACCGGAGGGTCTACTTCACTAGCGGTGGGGCACGAAAACCACACAACCGAACGACCCATATCGTTGGATAGAGGGGCTTTCTTCCCACCCAAAACCAGCAGGCCGGTCGGATACTCTCACTCGGCCACGGGGAGGGCGGCCAGTACGTCCGGCGGGAGGGGGTATCGCTGGGCGAGCGCGGCGATGATCTGATGGGCCACGTCCCGGTCGGCGTCCGGATCGGCCACCTCGGCGTCCCCTCCCCCCTCACCGCCGGCGAGGAGCCCGCWCAACTCGTCCCGTACGGACTGCTCACACACCCCGTACGTACGGGCGTCGGCGAGCTGCTCGTCGACATAGCGATGAACGCGCTGAAGGGCGGCACTGACGGGCGTGCCGTCGAACTCGGCCTTCACAGCGACCCCGCCGGACGCCTCCCGCCCCTCGGCGGGCGCCGCCAGCAGGCCGATCACGGCGTCCTTCACATCGAGACGAGTCAGAAAGACGCTGACGACGGTCATCACTGCTGCTCCTTGCCGGTCGTGACACTGGTCCGTGGCGCGGGGGTGGGGGCACCGGCCACGGACCGTGTGTATCGCATGGGGCTATAGGGAGACTTGCCTGCGG
>NZ_JBJHPC010000784.1:0-2684 GCF_045257485.1 Streptomyces sp. YS-3
GGGTGGGGGCAGGAAACTACGCCGCCGCGTCCGCCTCCTGGGCCCGCAGCGCCCGCTCAACCCCTGCCCGGGACTCCGAGATCAGCCGTCGCAGCGCCGCGTTGGGGGACGCCGACGCCAACCACGCGTCCGTCGTGTCCAGCGTCGCCTGCGAGACCTGGAGCGACGGGTACAGCCCCGTCGCGATCTGCTGCGCGATCTCGTGGGAACGCGACTCCCACACGCCCTTGACCGCCGCGAAGAACTTCTCCGTGTACGGCGCCAGCAGCTCGCGCTGGTCGACCTGGACGAAGCCCCCGATCACCGCCTCCTGCACGGCGTTGGGCAGCGAGTCGCCCTCCACGACCGACGCCCACGCCTCGGCCTTCGCCTCGGCCGTCGGGCGCGCGGCACGCGCCGTCGCCGCGTGGCGCTCGCCCGCCGCCGTACGGTCGCGCTCCAGCTCCGCCGCGATCGCCTTCTCGTCCGCGCGCCCGGTCGCCGCGAGGCGCTCGACGAACGCCCAGCGCAGGTCGGTGTCGACGGCCAGGCCGTCCACCGCCTCGGTGCCGTCGAGCAGCCCCTGGAGCAGGTCGAGCTGCTCACCGGTGCGGGCGGTCGCGGCGAACGCCCGCGCCCACGCCAGCTGGTGGTCGCTGCCGGGCGCCGCCGCCCGCAGCTGCTCCAGCGTCGCGTCGGTCCAGCGGGTCAGCCCCGTCTCGCGCCACTCGGGCGCCGCGTACAGCTCAAGGGCCAGCTTCACCTGGCGGTGCAGCGACTGCACCACACCGATGTCCGACTCCTTGGCGATGCCCGAGAGCACGAGCGCCAGGTAGTCGCGGGTCGCCAGCTCCCCGTCACGGGTCATGTCCCAGGCCGAGGCCCAGCACAGCGCGCGCGGCAGCGACTCGGCGAAGTCACCGAGGTGCGCGGTGACGACCTTCAGGGACTCCTCGTCGAGGCGCACCTTCGCGTAACTGAGGTCGTCGTCGTTGAGGAGGACGACCGCCGGGCGGTGCGTGCCCGCCGGAAGCTCGACCGCCGTGCGCGCCCCCTCCACGTCCAGCTCGATGCGGTCGGTGCGCACCAGCTTGCCCGTCTCGTTCAGCTCGTAGAAGCCGATCGCGATCCGGTGCGGGCGCAGGGTGGGCTCGCCCTGGGCGCCGGCGGGCAGCGCCGGGGCCTCCTGGAGGACGGTGAAGGAGGTGATGCGGCCCTCGCCGTCGACCTCGATCTCCGGACGCAGCACATTGATGCCGGCCGTCTCCAGCCACGCCTTCGACCAGGTCTTCAGATCACGCCCGGAGGTCTTCTCCAGCGCGCCGAGCAGGTCGGACAGGCGCGTGTTGCCGAAGGCGTGCGCCTTGAAGTACGCCTGCACGCCCTGGAAGAACTCGTCCATGCCGACGTACGCGACGAGCTGCTTGAGCACCGAGGCGCCCTTGGCGTACGTGATGCCGTCGAAGTTGACGAGCACGTCGTCGAGGTCGCGGATGTCCGCCATGATCGGGTGCGTGGAGGGCAGCTGGTCCTGCCGGTACGCCCAGGTCTTCATGGAGTTGGCGAACGTGGTCCAGGCGTGCGGCCACTTGGAGCCCGGCGCGTACGCCTGGCAGGCGATCGAGGTGTACGTGGCGAACGACTCGTTCAGCCACAGGTCGTTCCACCACTCCATGGTGACGAGGTCGCCGAACCACATGTGGGCGAGCTCGTGCAGGATGGTCTCGGCGCGCACCTCGTAGGCGGCGTCCGTGACCTTCGACCGGAACACGTACTGGTCCCGGATCGTCACCGCGCCCGCGTTCTCCATCGCGCCCGCGTTGAACTCCGGCACGAAGAGCTGGTCGTACTTGGCGAACGGGTAGGCGTAGTCGAACTTCTCCTGGAACCAGTCGAAGCCCTGCCGCGTCACGTCGAAGATCGCGTCCGCGTCGAGGAACTCGGCGAGCGAGGGGCGGCAGTAGATGCCCAGCGGTACGGACTGCCCGTCCTTCTCGTACGAGGAGTGGACGCTGTGGTACGGACCGGCGATCAGCGCGGTGATGTAGCTGGAGATCCGGGGCGTCGGCTCGAAGACCCAGACGTCGTCGGCGGGCTCCGGGGTCGGCGAGTTCGAGATCACGGTCCAGCCCGAGGGGGCCTTCACGGTGAACTGGAAGGTCGCCTTCAGGTCCGGCTGCTCGAAGGAGGCGAAGACGCGGCGGGCGTCCGGCACCTCGAACTGGGTGTAGAGGTACGCCTGGTCGTCGACCGGGTCGACGAAGCGGTGCAGGCCCTCGCCGGTGTTGGTGTACGCGCAGTCGGCGACCACCTTCAGCTCGTTCGGCCCGGACCGCAGGCCCGCGAGCGCGATGCGCGAGTCGGCGAACACGGCGGCCGGGTCGAGCGCGGTGCCGTTGAGGACCACCTCGTGCACGGCGGGCGCGACGAGGTCGATGAACGTCTCGGCGCCGTCCTCGGCGGAGTCGAAGCGCACGGTGGTCACGGACCTGTAGATCCCGCCCTCCTGCGCGCCGCTCAGATCGAGCTCGATCGCGTACGAGTCGACGCTCAGCAGCTCCGCGCGCCGCTGGGCCTCTTCACGGGTCAGATTCGTGCCAGGCACCCGGCCATCTCCTTCAGGACTTCTCTACGGTTTCGGCCATCCTTGCACGAGACGTCCGGGGGGCGTACAGGGCTTTTGCCCGGAGGGTAAAGGTCCGAAT
>NZ_JBJHPC010000785.1:0-2668 GCF_045257485.1 Streptomyces sp. YS-3
CCCATGAGCACTCCGCAGCCCCAGCCCCTCCCCCTCGACGGCATCACCGTCGTCGCCGTGGAGCAGGCCGTCGCCGCCCCCTTCGCCACCCGCCAGCTCGCCGACCTCGGCGCCCGGGTCATCAAGGTCGAGCGGCCCGACGGCGGCGACTTCGCCCGGCACTACGACACCGCCGCCCGCGGCCTCGCCTCGCACTTCGTCTGGTGCAACCGCGGCAAGGAGTCGATCGCCCTCGATCTGAAGGACCCGCGCGGACTGGACGTCCTGCGGCGGCTGATCGCCGGGGCCGATGTGTTCGTGCAGAACCTGGCGCACGGGGCCGCCGCCAGGATGGGCCTGGACGCGGCCACGCTGTGCGCCGCGCACCCGCGCCTGGTCGCGGTCGACATATCGGGGTACGGCGCCGACGGCCCGTACGCGCACCGGCGGGCGTACGACATGCTCGTCCAGTGCGAGGCCGGGCTCGTCTCGGTGACGGGGACGCCGGAGCAGCCCGTGAAGGCGGGTATTCCGGCCGCCGACATCGCCGCCGCCATGTACGCGTACTCGGGCGTCCTCGCGGCGCTGCTGCGCCGGGGCACGACCGGCCGGGGCGGCCCGGTGGAGATCTCGATGCTGGACGCGCTGGCGGAGTGGCTGGGCCATCCGCTGCACCATGTGATGCACGGGGGGACGGAACCGGCGCGCACCGGTGTCGCGCACGCCGTCATCGCCCCGTACAACGCCTATGCGACGGCCGACGGCCAGGTGCTGCTCTCCGTACAGAACGACCGCGAATGGCGCCGACTGGCCGTACAGGTCCTGGAGCGACCGGAGTTGGCCGAGGATCCGGCGTACGCGACCAATACCGCGCGGACCGCGCACCGGGCGCGGACCGACAAGGCGGTCGGGGACGCGCTGGCCCCGATGACGGCCGACGAGGCGGTGGCGCGGCTGGAGGCGGCGGGCATCGCCTGCGCCCGGCTCAACACGGTCGCCCAGGTCGCCGCGCATCCGCAGCTCGCCGCGCGCGACCGCTGGCGGGAGGTGGACTCCCCGGTGGGGCCGCTGCGGGCGCTGCTGCCGCCGGTCGGTCTGCCGGGCGGCCCCGAGCCGCGGATGGGGGCGGTGCCGGCCTTGGGCGAGCACACCGAAGCGCTGCTGCGAGCCCTGGGGATGACAGAGGAGCTGACAGCAGCGCTGCGCCGGGACGGCGTGATCGCCTGAACATGGATCAGAAAGTCAAAGGGTTCTCGGGAATCCGGTTTCCCGGGGTGCCGGATTCTCGGGAAGTCACTGATCGTGGGCTGTCGTGGACTTCAGCCGCGGCTGCCGAAGAGCGAGCGGCGAAGGCGCCGCAGCGGGGCGAAGAGCGAGACGCGGGCGCTCTTGCTCCTCCGGCTGTGCGCGATGTCACGCGAGGTCAGCTCACGCATCAGCAACGTCGCCTCGGCCGACTCCCGCAGCGGGACGGCGGGACCGCCCAGCACCGAGAGATGGCGGTCGAGGCGCGAGCTGGTCGCACTGCTCCCGCAGGTGATGGCAGGTACTCGCGCCCTGCTGCGCACTGTTATCTGTTCCATGTCACTCCCCACCCATACGAGGGCACCCGGCCCCGGGCAGGGTAACCCTATCGCCCCCGCGTCACACTCGTGTATCCCGGTGGTGGGATTCACCTCTCCCGAGGAGGGGTTGACAGAAGCACCCGGTTACTCTCTGAATATGCCTGATTCCAGGGCGAGTTGGACAGTGCATCCAAGGGGGCCGCTACCGCGCTGACCTGAGCTAACGTGGAGAGGATCCGCGGTAGTTGGTCGTCTTGTGGTCGTCCCGTCGCCAAGGAGGCCCGCCAGTGAGCGAAGTGCCGGGCAGCGAACAGCGCGTGATCCAGGGACGCTACCGTCTGCTCTCCCCGCTCGGCCGCGGCGGCATGGGCGAGGTGTGGCGGGCGCGCGACGAGGTGCTGGGGCGCGAGGTCGCCGTGAAGGAGGTACGGGCGCCGGCCGGGCTCGACTCCACCGACGAACAGCGGATGTACGCGCGCCTCGAACGCGAGGCGTGGGCGGCGGCCCGGATATCGCACCGCAACGTGGTGACGGTCTACGACGTGGCGACCCACGAGGGCCGCCCCTGGATCGTGATGGAGCTCGTAAGGGGGCTGTCGCTCTCCGAGGTGCTGGAGGCGGACGGGCCGCTGACCCCGCAGCGCGCCGCGCACATCGGCGCCGAGGTCCTCGCGGCCCTGCGCGCCGCGCACGCGGCCGGGGTGCTGCACCGCGATGTGAAGCCCGCCAATGTGCTGCTCGCCAACGACGGCCGGGTGGTCCTCACCGACTTCGGCATCGCCATGGTGGCGGGCACGTCCACGCTCACGATGACCGGCGAGGTGATCGGCTCGCCCGAGTTCCTCTCCCCCGAACAGGCGCTGGGGCGCACCCCCGGGCCCGCCTCGGACCTGTGGTCGCTGGGTGTGCTGCTGTACGCGGCGGTCGAGGGCAGCTCGCCCTTCCGCCAGTCCACCCCGCTCTCCACGCTGCGGGCCGTGGTGGACGAGGAGCTGCCGCCGCCGCGCCGGGCGGGCGCGCTCGCCCCGGTGATCTCGGGGCTGCTGCGCAAGGACCCGGCCGGGCGTCTGTCGCCGCAGGACGCCGAGCGCCAGTTGCGGGCGGTGGGGGCGGGCGCGCCCGCC
>NZ_JBJHPC010000786.1:0-2667 GCF_045257485.1 Streptomyces sp. YS-3
GGGTTGGGGCGATTCGGTGGCTGGGCGGGCCCGTGGCACGATGCGGGCATGGCTTTGACCGATCTCTGCCGGTATCCGATCGTGCAGGCTCCCATGGCCGGTGGCGTCTCCGCCCCCGGTCTTGCCGCCGCGGTCTGCGAGGCCGGCGGACTCGGGTTCCTGGCCGCCGGGTACAAGACGGCCGACGGCATGTACCAGGAGATCAAGCAGCTGCGCGGGCTCACCGGGCGCCCCTTCGGGGTCAACCTGTTCATGCCGCAGCCGCCGCACACCGACCCGGCCGTCATCGAGGTGTACCGCAACCAGCTCGCGGGCGAGGCCACCTGGTACGAGACGCCGCTCGGCGACGCCGACTCCGGCGGCGACGACGGCTACGAGGCCAAGCTGGCGATCCTGCGCGAGGACCCGGTCGCGGCCGTCTCGTTCACCTTCGGCTGCCCCGAGCGCGAGGTGCTCGCCGCGTTCGCCGCCCTCGGCACGTACACCGTCGTCACCGTGACCACCCCCGACGAGGCGCTGGCCGCCCAGGTCGCCGGGGCCGACGCCGTCTGCGTCCAGGGGATAGAGGCCGGCGGCCACCAGTCGACGCACCGCGACGACCCGCAGGCCGACGGCTCGGGACTCGGACTGCTCACGCTGATCACCCAGGTCCGCGAGAGCGTGACGCTGCCGATCGTCGCGGCCGGCGGTCTGATGCGCGGCGCCCAGATCGCGGCGGTGCTCGCGGCGGGCGCGGACGCGGCGCAGCTCGGTACGGCGTTCCTGGCCTGCCCGGAGTCCGGCGCGCACGCCCTGCACAAGCAGGCCCTGACCAATCCCCTCTTCGTCCGTACGGAGCTGACGCGGGCGTTCTCCGGACGCCCGGCCCGCGGCCTGGTCAACCGGTTCATGCGCGAGCACGGACCGTACGCCCCGGCCGCCTACCCCCAGGTGCACCAGATCACCGCCGGGCTGCGGCGGGCCGCCGCGGCGGCGGGCGACGCCCAGGGCATGGCGCTGTGGGCGGGGCAGGGGCACCGGCTGGCACGGGCGCTGCCCGCCGGACAGCTGGTGGGGGTCCTGGCGGAGGAAGCGGACGCGTCGCTGGCCACGCTGGCCGCCGCATCGAGAAACCGAAACACATGAGGAGCACGTCATGACCGCCCCGGTCTTCGTCGTCGACCGTTTCACCGAGTCCGGGCCGGGCGGCCGGTACGTCCTGGACGGCCCCGAGGGCAGGCACGCCGTCTCCGTGAAGCGGCTCGCGCCCGGTGAGGACGTCGTCCTCACCGACGGCCTCGGCACCTGGGCGGAGTGCGTGGTCATGGAGACCGAGGGCAAGGACCGGCTGGTCGTCCGGCTCGACTCGCTGCGGGAGGAGCCGCAGCCGCAGCCGCGCATCACCGTCGTCCAGGCCCTGCCCAAGGGTGACCGGGGTGAGGTCGCGGTCGAGACGATGACCGAGACCGGCGTCGACGCCGTGGTGCCGTGGCAGGCCTCGCGCTGCATCACGCAGTGGAAGGGCGACCGGGGTGCCAAGTCGCTCGCCAAGTGGCGTGCCACGGCACGGGAGTCGGGCA
Organism: Streptomyces sp. YS-3; assembly: GCF_045257485.1. NCBI lineage: Bacteria > Bacillati > Actinomycetota > Actinomycetes > Kitasatosporales > Streptomycetaceae > Streptomyces > Streptomyces sp. YS-3. Next base: position 1,560 of record NZ_JBJHPC010000786.1, read on the forward strand.
AGCAGTCGCGCCGGGTGCGGTTCCCGGAGGTACGGGACGCGATGACGACCAGGCAGGTTGTCGCGTTTTTGGCCACGGCTGATTTCGCCGCCGTCCTGCACGAGGACCGGGAGGCTCCCAGCGAGCCGCTGGCCACCGCCGAGCTGCCCGCGCGGGGGGAGATCGTCCTGGTGGTGGGCCCCGAAGGGGGCGTGTCGCCCGAGGAGTTGGCGGCGTTCGCCGAGGCGGGCGCCCAGCCGTACCGGCTCGGCCCGAGCGTGCTGCGCACCTCCACGGCGGGCACGGCGGCGGCGGCGCTGCTGATGGGGCGCACCGGCCGCTGGTCGTGACGCCGTCGGCGTCCGGTCGACCGCCCACCGGGCGTCCGGCCACCGCCCCTCTGCCGTCCGGTTGACGTCGTAAAGCCGTCTACCGCGTCCGGCGCGGGGGTGGGACGCTGGCGCGTATGGGGGCAAGGAGATACGTCACGTGGCCGCTGCGCCACCGGCGCGCGCTCGCCGCGCTCGGCCTGGTGGCCGGGGCGGCGGCCGGGGCCGCGGCCTGCGACCCGGTGGGCGGCATGAGCTCGGTCACCGTCTCGGTGACCACCGACAAGGTCGCGACGAGCAGGCTGGAGCACGACGGCTTCAAGGTGCGGTATCTGACCTGCACCGCGAAGGTCGACGGCGGCTCGTCGACCCGTACGCCCTCGGCCGCCTCGACCCGCACGGTCGCCACGGTCGACTGCCGGGGCCGTACCGACGACAACAAGAAGATCTCCGTCGCGGGCAAGGTGACGGAGGAGCGCGAGGACCGCTGCGTACGGGGCGATCTGACGGCGAAGGTCGCGGACCGCACGGTCTTCCACGCGAGCGTCCTGGGCGACTGCGACGCGCCGCCGCCCTCCAGGAGCACCCCCAGGCCCCCGGGGAACCCGGGAAAGCCCGGAAAGCCGGGCCCCCGTCCGACGGTGACGGTCACGGTGACCGTGACGGAGACGTTCCGGGGCAAGTGACGGGGCAGGCGGGCCGGGGCGAGTGGGGTCCGGTGGGCAGACGTCAGTAGCATGCTGCTGACTGATCGATTGTTCCCACCGCGACCGAGGAGCTCAGGACCGTGGCCGGAGAGC
>NZ_JBJHPC010000787.1:0-2648 GCF_045257485.1 Streptomyces sp. YS-3
CCCTGGGACCCGCCGGCGGGCCCCTTCGACCGCGCCCGCCCCGCCCTGACGGCCGCCGGCCACGCGGGCTTCCGCCCCTGGCGCAACCACCTCTCCGCCTCCACCACCCAGCTCCGCTACGGCCGCGACGGCCTCTGGTACGTGTACGAGTCCGACCCGGGCAGAGAGGACTGGTGGCCTCGGGGGATACCGGGCTCGGACCCGGTGGCGGCACTCGACGCCTGGTCCGACCGCTGAACCATCCCGAAGGGGATCCAGAACATCCGGGTCAGGCAGTGACCTCCAGAGGTGGGGCGGACCTCGGGCGCCGGGAGCCCCCGTGCTCCAGCCTGGCCACCACCGTGGTGTGGAAGCGGTCGACCGCGGCGTCCACGCTGCGGATGAAGCCGCTCTCGGAGTTGCCGCGGGCATTGCCCACGCTCTTGGAGAGTGACAGCCGGAATCCGGTGATGCGCTCCGGTCCCTTCGCCAGCAGGTCTCCCGGCTCCAGCCGGAGCTTCTCCAGTGTCCCGCGCGGCCCGGCGGCCTCACCCTCCAGCAGTGTTTGTACATGGAGGTCCGCCGGTGCCTCGCCGAGCTGCTTCATCAGCCGTTTCACCCAGGAAAGCGGGTAGCCCTGGTCGGGGGCAGCCACCTCGATGGAGGTCCGCAGCCTGCCCATGCGCAGATCGGCACTGATGGTGAGAATGCCGGGCACACCGTCGATCCGGATCTCTGCGTCCAGCTTTCCGTCCACACAGAACCGGTCCGCCACCTCGATGCGGCGCGACTGCGGGTCGGTCCCGCGCTTGGCGCGCTGAACCGGCACCACCTTGGCGCCGAGTTCCCCGCCGATGCGGAGGCAGACCTGACGTACCAGCCGCTCCCAGCTCTCCACGACCTGCACCGTGCGGGGGTCGCCGGGCGACAGGGTCTCCTCGTCGATCCCGTTGCGCACCGGGACCCAGGCGGGGCCCATGTTCTGGAAGCCGTGGCAGCCGGAGTTCTCGTGCTGGAGATAGTGGAGGAGTTCCTGCAACAGCCAGGCGTGCGATTCCTGGCGCACGCCCTCGTGGCGGAGCAGCATCTGCGCCTGCTGGGTCACCTCCGCCCAGGAGAGGTGCCACAGCGTCACTTTGTGCTTGCGCCGTCCGTCGACCTTCACATCGACGAGAGGGCTTCCTTCGAGGGCCACGTCGTTCGAGAGCGTGATGACGGCTTCGTAACCGCGCCGGGAGGCGATGTCCATGTAGTCCTGGATCTGCTCGGGCTTGAGCGCGTTACCGTTCGTCTTCGTCTCCACGAGCGCGGTCCACAGTTTTCCGGCGCGTTCGACTCGGAGGATCCCGTCAGGACGCTTCGGGCTCTCGCCGTGAGGAAGTGAGACCTCGGTGAAGGTCTCCATGCGCCCCGCGGGCGCGCCGAAGGCGGCGGTGAGCCGGCGCCCGAATTCGGGAACCTGGGCCATCACCGACAGCAGGATGGATGTCGCCCGCACTTCGCGTTCCCGGTCGCTCTTGAGCGAGGAGGCGGGAAAGAGACGTGCTGTCCGCCAGTTGTCGTTCTCCGCCAGGGAGGGCTTTGCCGTCCGGGGGAGGGTGACCTTTTTCTTGGCCGTACGCACCCGGCGGGCCGGGGCAGGGGCCGTCGGCTCCGGTTCCCGGGGCGCCGGGACGGTCAGGGGCGCGGCGACCGGCTTCGGGACGGCCGCTGCCTGGACGGCGCCCAGGTTCTCTCCGGGCGAGGTTTCAGCGGAGCGGTTCCCGTCGATCTCCCGTACGTCGCAGGACTGGCCGTCGGTGGCGCCGACGGTCTCGTCGTCCCGGTCGTCGTCCTCGTCGACCTCGATGCCGTAGTCGGTGGCCAGCCCCGCCAGACCGGTGTCATAGCCCTGGCCGACGGCCCGGAACTTCCACTCGCCGTTGCGCCGGTAGATCTCACCGAAGACGAAGGCGCTCTCCACGGTCGCGTCGTCGATGGAGAATCCCAGAACGTCGTCGCCCGATCCGTCCTTGAGGGTGAGCCGAATGCTCTCCAGCTCGCCGAAGTGGGCCCGTCGGTGCCGGCTCGCCGCGATGACGGCGCGGTCCACGTCGGCGGGGAGCGGGGTGAGATCCAGCCGGATGCGGTCCTCGGTGCCGTTCTCGGTAGGGGCCGATCCCAACAGCTGCACACTGCCGTCGGGTGCGGTGGGGTTGTTGTAGAAGTAGAAGTCGCTGTTGCCGCGGACTTTTCCGTCGGCGCCGATCAGGAGTACGGAGACATCGGCGTCACCTTCACCGCTGGGACTGCTCCAACTCAGACTCACCATCACGGAGTCGGCGTGCTCGCTGAGCGAGGACAGACTGACGTTGGAACCCTTGGCCATTTCGTGCACGCGAGATCCCCCCACGGGACGCGAGGGCTGTACGGGCAGACCCGAACTGCCCTCTCTTTCACGGGATGTTGAGGCTCTTCCCCAAGAGCCGGAAGTGCAGCCTACTCATCCGGAACCCGAAGACTGGGCCATCCGGGTAAAGACGTCACGTCTTGTATCAATGGGTCCGGACCAGCCAGCCGACCGCAGGGGAGTCGCGCCGCTCGACGGACCGTCTCCGGGAGCTACGCCCCGCCCGCACGGGCCCACGACATCGCGGTCCACGCCTCGGTGCGCGGCAGCGGCCGGGTGG
>NZ_JBJHPC010000788.1:0-2647 GCF_045257485.1 Streptomyces sp. YS-3
CGGTGAACCAGGTGTGGAGGGGCCAGTTGCCGGTGGCGCGGGCGAGGGCTCGGATGCCGGCGAGGGGGAGCTTTTCGACGGGCTTGCCGAGGAGGCAGCCGACGGCCCGGCCGAGCCAGGCCGCGTGGAGGGCGCTGGTCGCCCCCGGGCCCCCGGGCGGAGGCTGCGCCTGCCGCGCCAGGGGCGGGACCGCGCCCCCGCACACCCGCGTGATGGCCGCGAGATCCGTCGGTTCGGCCCGCGCCAACGGGCTCGGCAGCAGCGCCAGTTCGTCCAGCAGGCGGAGCGCCAGGGCTCTGAGCGGCGGGGGCGCGGGCGCCGGCGAGGCGCCCCCGTGGACGGGGGCCGCGCTGCCGCCCGCCGCCTCCCAGCGTCTCGCGATCCCGCTCGCGTCACGGCCGTCCTGTGCCGCCTGGCGGAGTTCGTGGGGCAGCAGGTCCTCCGGCTGGACCCAGGTCACGCGCAGCGCGGTCACCGGGTCAGGGCCTCGAAGGCCGTCTGATGGGCGGCCCGGCGGACGAGGTCCTTCTCGTACACCTCGACGGCCACCTCCGTCAGGGCCCGCGCGGGCGCGTACAGATCCAGCCGGCTGGCCTCGGCGATCTGTTCGGACCAGGCGGCCGGGACGGGACCCTCGCCCCGCAGCGCTCCCGCCAGCGCGCCCGCCATCGTCGCGATGGAGTCGCAGTCGCGGCCGTAGTTCACCGCGCCCAGGACCGCCGTACGGAAGTCGCCGTCGGCCACCAGCAGCATGCCCAGGGCGATCGGGAGCTCCTCGATGGCGTGCAGACGGGACGGGCGGCGGGCGCCCAGGGAGGGGGCGCGGTAGTCGGGGCCGACCGTGTCGAAGGGGGCGACGGCCGTCCGCAGGGGGGTGAGCGCGGACTCGAAGTCCGTGTGGCCGGCCGCCGCTTCGGCCACCGCCTCGATCGCCGCGCGGGTCCCGTCCTTCGCCAGGGAGAGGCAGGTCTCGACGACCGTCGCCGCCGTCGCGCCCGGCGCGCACGCCGCCGCCACCGCCGCCGCGAAGACGCCCGCCGCCTCCCTCCCGTACGAGGACTGGTGCGGGGCCGCCACCTCCAGGGCCTCCGTGTACGCCCCCGCCGGGTTGGCCGCGTTGACCAGGCCGACCGGGGCCATGTACATCGCCGCACCGCAGTTGACGATATTGCCGGTGCCCGCCTCGCGGGGGTCGACGTGCCCGTAGTGCAGCCGTGCCACCAGCCACTTCTCGGCGAGGAAGATCCGGTGCAGGGGGATGGTCTCCGCCTCCAGCTCCGGGATCCAGACCGGGCGGGAGACCAGGTCGGGGACCAGGTGGTCGGCGATGGCGTACGCGTCGAGGTGGTCGCGGACCTTCTCGTACACCCGGATCAGCGCGTGCGTCATCAAGGTGTCGTCGGTGATGTGTCCGTCGCCCTTGTGGTAGGGGGCGATCGGCCGCGCCGTGCGCCAGTCGTCGCCGTGCCAGGGGCCGACGATGCCGTGGACGCGGCCCCCGTGCCGCTCCACGATCTGCTCGGGGGCGCGGCCTTCGACGGGGCCGCCGAGGGCGTCCCCGACGGCCGCGCCGACCAGGGCGCCGGTGATGCGGTCCGCAAGAGTGAGCGTCGTGTACGACGTCGTGAGCGTCATGCCGGAATTGTCCACCCTGGGCGGTCAGTTCGGGGTGGTTCGCGGCGTTTTCGCGAAAAGCTCAGCCGCCCGGGGGGTGGCACAGCGTGTCGGCGAGGAGCCCGGCGAGCTCCACGAGGTCGGTGCCGGCCAGGCGCGGGAGGGCGCAGCCGGACAGGGTGCGGCAGGCGTCCAGCCAGGGCGCGGGGATCGCGGCGCCGCCGCCGAGCGCGCCGGTGAGGGCCCCGGCGAGGGCGGGCGCCGAGTCCGCGACCCGGGACAGACAGGCGGCGGCGGGGACCGCCGCGGCCACGGTGCCGCGCGAGGCGAGGGTCAGGGCGAGGGCGACCGGGACGGTCTCGGCGGCGGCGATCCCGTAGCTGTAGACGTGGTCCACGATCTGGTGCTCCAGGAGCGGGACCAGGGCGAACGCGCCCGCGGTGTCCTCGGCGAAGTCGTGCGCGAGCTTGATGGCGTGGCGGGCGTTGCGGCCGATCTCGGTGTCGGGCGGGAGCTGGTCGAGGGCGGCGTCGACGGCGCCCTCGGTGGTGGCGCCGCCGAGGGCCGCGGCGACGGCCGCCGCGACGGCGCGGGCGCCGTGCACGCCGTCGCCGTCCTGGGTGTAGCGGGCGTCGAACTCGGCCAGTTCGGCGGCCTCCCGTGGCGCGCCGGGGTGGACCACGGCGAGGACGGCGGCGCGTACGCAGGCGGCGTCGTCGAAGTAGTGCGGGTTGTCGTGGCCGGTGGCGGGCGGGCGCAGACCGGTGGCGAGGTTGCCTAGGCCCGCCCGTACGGAGATGCGGGCGCGCAGCGGGAGCACCGCGGACTCGACCTCGGGGGCGCGCTCGGCGGCGGCGGCGACCTCGGCGGCGAGCAGGTTCCAGGCGCGGTCCACCGCGGCGCGGACGCGTCGGGCCGGGGGCAGGTGGGCGAGCAGCGGCTCGGCGGCGGTCAGGACGCTCTCGGCGGCGAACGCGGCCCACTCGGCGTCGTCCGAGGGGCCCAGCCGCAGGGGTTCGGGGGGCTGGTTGAG
>NZ_JBJHPC010000789.1:0-2645 GCF_045257485.1 Streptomyces sp. YS-3
GCCCGGGCCGGTGCCCCCGCCGCGCACCCCGCCGGGGCTCCCGCTCGCCCAGTGGTACGAGCGCGAACTCGGCTGGGCCGTCGTGGCGGGCCCGCCGGTGCGGCTCCTGACGGGGCTGCGCTTCGACGTGCTGGACCTCCCGGCGCCCGCTGGTGCCGCCCTGCTGGGGCGGTTCGCACGGACCGGCCCGGTCGCCCTGACGGGACGCCGGATGCGGTTCCTGGTGGCCGCCGGCAGCGCCGAGGAACTGCCCGGGCTGCTCGACTGGCTGGAGTGGGGCGGGGTCGGCCTGGACCTGTCCGCCATCGGCGCCGACGGCCGGATCACCGCTCCCCCGCCGCCCGGCCGGAGCGTCCCGCCCGCTCGGGACGGCTCGCGGGAGACCGCCGTATGGCTGCGGCCTCCCGAGCCGGGGTGCGAGGTCGAAGCGACCCTGCCGGCGTTCACCGGATTCGCCGGACCCGAAGGCGGCGGGGGCGGAGGGGACACCCCCGACCTCGTCCGGCTGGTGGACGCGGCGGCGACGGAATGCCACCGGGCCCGCCTGTTCCCCACGCGACCGGTGACCGGCTCCGCGCTCGCCCCGTACCGGGCCGAGGCGAAGAGTCCGGGTGACGCGGGAACGTCGGGCTGCGCGGGAACTCAGCCGTTCGCCTTCTCGTAGGCCTCGCGAATGTCGGCCGGGACGCGTCCGCGGTCGTTCACGTTGTAGCCCTGCTCCTTGGCCCACTTGCGGATCTGGGCGGTGTCCTGGCCCGCCGGAGCGGCACCGCGGGCCTTGCCCCGGCCGCCGGCGGCACGGCCACCGGTGCGCCGTCCGCTCTTGGTGTACGGGTCGAGCAGACCCCGGAGCTTGTCCGCGTTGGCGGTGGTGAGGTCGATCTCGTAGGTCTTGCCGTCAAGCGCGAACGTCACGGTCTCGTCCGCCTCGCCGCCGTCGAGGTCATCGACAAGAAGGACCTGAACCTTCTGTGCCACCGGATTTCCTTTCATCGAAAATGCAGTACGCGGAAAGGAAACCGCTTTTGCCTGGAAAACACAAACCCCCGGCAGAGGTTCAGGGAGCATGCACAGCGGGAAACGTACGCGATTCGGACATAGGGTTCTGCCGGGTTCCGCCGGTTCCCGCGATCACAGGTGCAGAAGCATCCGGCTGTTGCCCAAGGTGTTCGGCTTCACTCGTTCGAGACCCAGGAACTCGGCGACACCCTCGTCATACGAGCGCAACAGCTCGCTGTAGACATCTGTGTCGACCGGAGTCTCGCCGATCTCGGTGAAGCCGTGCTTCGCGAAGAACTCCACTTCGAAGGTCAGGCAGAAAACCTTGCGGACGCCGAGCCAGCGAGCGGTCCCGAGCAGCTTGTCGAGTACCAGATGCCCCACTCCGGCGCCCTTGAACTCGCGGTCCACCGCGAGAGTGCGCACTTCGGCCAGGTCTTCCCACATCACGTGCAGTGCGCCGCAGCCGACCACCCGGGCATCCGAGTCGCGTTCCGCGACCCAGAACTCCTGGATGTCCTCGTAAAGCGTCACGGTCGCTTTGTCGAGCAGGATGCCCGCGCCGACGTACGCGTCGAGAAGGCGGCGGACCGCCGGGACATCGCTGGTCCTGGCCCGGCGGACGGTGACGGCATTTGCGGGGGCATAAGACATGACCGGACGCTATCGCCCCGGACCGTCTCCGGTCCCATCGGGTTCCGCGGCTTGTACGCCCTCTCGCGGACCCTGTTCCGGACCGCGTTCCCGGCGGCGTTCGCGCCCGTCTTCCGGACCGCCTTCCGCGTCCTCTTCCCGGTCCCGGGGGAGATCCGCCGGTTCCGCCGCGTCGGTTGGATCGGCCGGATCCGGGGAGTCCTCGGGCGGTCCGACCATCCGTACGGCATCGCGCAGCGACTCGCGCTGCTCGGGCGACATCATGCCGAAGAAGGCGACCAGTGCGGCGGCGGGGTTGTCGCTCTGCGACCACGCTTCGTTCATCAGTGCGGCGGCGTAGGCGGCGCGGGTGGAGACCGCGGTATATCGATAGGCACGGCCGTCGACTTCCCGGCGCACCCAGCCCTTCTGATGGAGATTGTCCATTACGGTCATCACGGTCGTGTACGCGATGGACCGTTCCTGCTGAAGGTCTTCCAGGACTTCCCGGACGGTCACCGGACGGTTCCACTGCCAGACGCGCGTCATGACGGCGTCTTCCAGCTCTCCCAATTGGCGAGGCACATCTGCACCATAGTGGGAGATGTCCCGAATGGCTGGTTATTTACGGTGGTGAACAGCAAAAAGGGCGCGCGCCCCCGATATGGGGTCGCGCGCCCTTGACGCGTGAAGCGCGCCGTACTTCGTGGGGCGGTGCCGTCGGGCCGGACCGGCGCCGCGGCTGTCAGACCTGGCCGGGGGTCGGCCGCTGCCGGGCCGCCTCGGCGCGGGCGAGCGCGGCGTCCACGGCCGCGTCTTCCTTGCCCTTGTTGGGGCCGCCCTGGCTCTTGACGATCGTCACGATGAGCCCGATGAAGAAGACGGCCATCACCACGGGGGGAACGAGCGCGGAAACGTAGTCCATGGCGTCCAGGGTAGCTACCCGGCGGCGCGGGCGGCGGGCGGGGGCAGCGGCTTGCGGCGCGGCGGGAACACCTCACCCGGCGTCGGGA
>NZ_JBJHPC010000790.1:0-2634 GCF_045257485.1 Streptomyces sp. YS-3
CGCCGCCGCCCCCGCCCTGCTCGTCCTCGACAACTGCGAGCACGTCGTCGACGCCGCCGCCCGCCTCGCGGAGACGCTGCTGACCCGCTGCCCGGGCCTGCGCGTCCTGGCGACCAGCCGGGAGCCCCTCGGGGTGCCCGGCGAGCGGGTCCGCCCGGTCGAGCCGCTGCCGCCCGACCCCGCGTACCGGCTCTTCACCGAGCGCGCCCGTACCGTACGGCCCGACTTCGACCCGGCCGACGACCCCGACGCCATCGCCGAGATCTGCCGTCGGCTCGACGGGCTGCCGCTGGCGATCGAGCTGGCCGCCGCCCGGCTGCGGCTGCTCGCCCCGCGCCAGATCGCGGACCGCCTCGACGACCGCTTCCGCCTGCTGACCAGCGGAAGCCGGACCGTACTGCCCCGCCAGCAGACCCTGCGCGCGGTCGTCGACTGGTCGTGGGAGCTGCTCGACGAGGGCGAACGCGCGGTGCTGCGCCGCGCCTCCGTCTTCGCCGGCGGCTGGGACCTGGCCGCCGCCCAGGCGGTGTGCGGCCCGACCGACGACCTCGCCGCGCTGGTCGACAAGTCCCTGGTGGTGGCCGCCCCCGAACCGGACACCGGCCAGATGCGCTACCGGCTCCTGGAGACCATCCACGAGTACGCCGCCGAGCGCGCGGCCGAGACCCCGGACCTGCTCGACGACGCCGCCCGCGCCCACACCGCGTACTACCGCGAACTGGCCCAGGAGGCCGACCCGCTGCTGCGCTCGCACGGGCAGCTCGCCTGGATCCGCCGGCTGGAGCGCGAGCTGGACAACATCCGGGCCGCGCTGCACCGCACCACCGCCGCTGCCTCCGACCCCGCCGGGGCCCGCGACATCGCTCTCGCCATGGGCTGGTTCTGGTGGCTGCGCAACTACCGCGCCGAGGCGGTGGCGTGGGTGGACCGCGTCCTCGCGTGCGAGGAGGCCGCCGAAGGGCCCGAGGACCCGCGCTACTGGCCCCGGACGCGGCTCGCGCTGCTGCGGATCTTCCTGCTGGAGGAGTCCGGCGCGGCGGAGCGGCTGCGCCGGCCCGAGACCCTGGCGGAGATGGAGCGGCTGCGCGACGCGTTCTCGCCCGGCGGCCCGGAGTCGGCGCGCTTCCCCGGGCTGCTGTGGCCGTTCGCCGCCTTCCTCACCCGCACCACCGCGGAGGTCCGCGACTGCGTCGACTCCGTCGTCGCCAACTGCCGTGAGTACGGCGGCGAATGGGAGATCGGCGTCAGCCTCATGTTCCGTACGCACATGGTCATCGACATGCCCGGCGGTGTCTGGGACATCGACGGCGACCTCGCGGAGCTGCGGACCCTGAGCCGTCGCGTCGGTGACCGCTGGATGCGCGCCCAGGTGGCCAGCGCCGCCGGGGAGGCCGCGATGATGCGCGGGCTTCCCGCGCTCGCCCGGCCCGAGTACGAGGAGGCGCTCGGCCTCGCCCGCGAGGTCGGCGCCAACGCCGAAGCACCGTTCCTGCTGGCCCGTATCGCCGAACTCACCTACCGCGCGGGCGACCTGGCCGGCGGCGCCAAGATCCTCGAAGAGGCCGAGGCGGAGGCCGTCCGCTACAGCGTCTTCGACACCCGCTCCTACATCCACTATCTGCGCGGCTGCATGGCCCTGGACACCGGCGACACGGCCACCGCGCGCGCGGAGTGCGACGCGGGCCATGCGGAGAGCGCCCGCACCACCCCGCCGCCGCACTTCAGCGCCATCCTGGAAGGCCTCGACGCGCGCGTCGCGGCCGAGGAGAGGGGACCGGCCACCGGCTTGCGCGGACTGGCCTCGGCGCTGCGCAACGCCGACGCGGCGGGCTGCGCCGACATCCTCCTCGCCCACTTCGCGGAGGGCGCCGCGCGGCTCCTGCCCGATCTCGGGGAACCCGTGCTCGCCGTACGGGTGCTGGCCGCCGCCGAGGCCTGGCGTGCCGGAATCCCGCTGTGGGTCCCGGACCGCACGGCCCTGGACGCCCTGCGCACCCGCCTGCGCGACGAGCTCGGCCCTTCCGCCTACGAGGAGCAGCGCGCGGCGGGCTCGGCGCTCACCGCGCCGGAGGTCGCGCGGGTGCTGGAAGACGTCGTCGACGGCCGCTGACAGGCAGCCGACCGCCGTCAGTGACCGGATCACGCCGGTTTTCGTACGGCTAACGGCAGTTGATGACCGACTTCGCCCAGTCCGCCAGCGCCACCGAACCGAACGGCGTGTGCGGGGCGACCACCAGACGGATCGTGCGGTGGCCGGTGAGGTCGGCGTGGACCGGCACCGCGGGGTCCCCGCCGTGCATCACGGGCGAGCGCCATAGCAGCGTCCGGTCCCCGTAGACCGAGAACCGCACCGCGCCCAGACCCATGGTCAGGTCGTCGACCCCGGCGAACGCGTCATAGCTGGAGCACTGCCGGTTGAGGTCGATGGTGACGGCGGAGCGGGCGTGCACGGTCACGCCGTGGCTGTACGACCGGCCGTCGATCGCCAGGCCCCAGCGCTGCCAGAGCCAGCTGGACGATCCGAGCCGCACCTCGGGCTTGCTGTGGTCGCCGAACGTGCCGTACTGGAGGCGGTTGACCTGGTAGGACGCCGCCGGCGGCGTCCTACCAGGTCAACCGCCTCCAGTACGGCAC
>NZ_JBJHPC010000080.1:0-18557 GCF_045257485.1 Streptomyces sp. YS-3
GGAGGCGGGGGTGGTGGAAGCGGGTTCACGCATGAGGAGCATGCCCTTCGATGGCCCCTGGCGCCGGTCGCGTACGACCGGCGGGCAGGTACGGCGGAGTGCCCGCGGTCAGCTATGCTGAAAGCGGATCGTTGTTCCACTTACAATACGGATCAGTGATCCGTTTAGTCAATGTCCGGCGGAAGGTGAGACGTGCCCACTGCGGCCCAGCCAGGCGGGACACCCGCCCGCAGCAAGCGGGCGGACGCGGTACGCAACCAGCGGACGCTGCTCGACGCCGCCGCGGAGGTGTTCGTGACCTCCGGGATCGACGCGCCGATCCGGGAGATCGCGGCCCGTGCCGGTGTCGGACTCGGAACGCTCTACCGCCACTTCCCGACCCGCGCCGACCTCGTCGCCGCCGTCTACAGCCACCAGATCGAGGCGTGCGCCGAGGCCGGTCCGAAGCTGCTGGCCGAGGCCGACTCCCCGTTCGAGGCGCTGCGCCGGTGGGTGGACCTCTTCGTCGACTTCCTGGTGACCAAGCACGGACTCGCCGACGCGTTGCAGTCCGACAGCGACCGCTTCGCCGCGCTGCACACCCGCTTCCTCGACCGTCTGATGCCCGTCTGCGCCGAACTGCTCGACGCCGCGGTCGACGCCGGTGACATCAGGCCCGGCATGCGGCCCTACGAGCTGATGCGCGGCATCGGCAACCTCTGCATCGGACGGGACGACGATCCCCGCTACGACCCCCGCCGGTTGATCGAACTGCTCCTCCAGGGGCTGCGGACCAACCCCCACCCGGACGAGGGCACCGGTGTTTTCTCGCCGTAGGCGATGAGTTCCGGCGGCGGCTCGGGTCCAACCGGTATGACTCGAATCATCGCTGACATCTCCGTCTCCCTCGACGGCTTCGTCACCGGCCCCGACGCCGGACCGGACAACGGTCTGGGCACCGGCGGCGAGGCACTGCACCTCTGGGCGTTCTCCGACGACCCCGAGGAGCGCCGGCTCCTGAGCGAGGCGGCCACCCGCTCCGGCGCCGTCGTCCTCATGGGCGGCGGCGCCACGATCGCCTCGGCGCTGGAGGCCGGACTGGTCGACGTGCTGTCGCTGCACCTCGCCCCCGTCGTACTGGGCTCCGGGACGCCCCTGTTCACCGGGGGAGCGCCGCGCTCGCTGGTGCGGCGAAGCGTGATCGCGACACCGTCCGCGACCCATCTGACCTACGACGTCTTCTGACAGTGCGGTATGGGACGGGCCCGGACCGGATCGCAGGGAGAGTTCCCGGTGAAGTGGCGCGGCGGCCAGGCTGTTTGGCCTAGGGTCGGACCTGCATCGGCGGCCTTCCGCCCGCGGGGGAGCGGGTCGCGACGACGGCGGGGCGTGAGCGGTCGCGGGAGCTCGGCTCGCCTGCCGGAACGAGGGGATCGGGCGTGAGCGCAGGCGAGGCGGACCGCCGGAGTACGGATGTGGGGCGCCGCTACCTGCTGGCCGTCGGCGTCTCCGAGTACCAATCACCCCGCCTGCCGGACCTTCCCCGCGCGGGCGCGGACGCGGAGCGCGTGGCCGAACTGCTCGCGGGCTTCGGGTACGAGCGCGTCCTCTCCGGCCTCGGGAACGCGCCCACCACCGAGCAGCTGTGGTCCGGTCTGGCGCACTGGACACGAGAGGCCCGGCTCGGGCCGGACGACGTGCTGGTCGTGTACTTCAACGGCCACGGTACCGGCGAGGGGCAGCGTCTCCATCTGCTCGCGTCGGACGGCGACCCGGGGTACGCGTTCACGGCGCCGGCCGCCGACGACCTCACCGCCCTGGTCGCCGAGAGCGGGGTGGGAAGCGCCCTGACCGTTCTCGACGTGTGCACGGGGCAGGAAGGTGACCCCGCCGCGGCCCGATGGTCCATGCCCCATCTCCACACGCAACCTCCTTACCGTGCCTATCACTTGGTCACACACGTCCGGGGCGTCGGCGACGACACGGGGTCCCTGGCGGAGGCCTGGACGTACGCGCTCACCCACGCGAACGCCGGGACGCGGCAGCGCTACCTCCTCGTCACCGACGTGCTGCAGGGCATGCGCCACCACCTGAGCTCCCACGGGGCGTCGGGTGAGGGTCCCCTCTATGCCGGACACCGCACGGGAGGGACGGAGCCCTTCTTCCCGAACCCCCGATACGTGCCGAACGCGCCGCCCGACACCCTCGATCCGCTGGCCGTGGCCCGGCTGCGGCACAAGTACCTCGACCACTTCGAGCCGCGCGGCCGTGGCGTCGCGCACGCCGCCGAACCCGGTGACTTCTTCGTCGGGCGAACCGAAGCCCTGGCGCGGATCGCCTCCTGGGTGCGGGCGGCGCCCGGCGCCGCGGTGCCGCCGCTGGTTGTCGTGGGTGCGCCCGGCACCGGCAAGTCCGCCCTGCTCGGCCGCTTTCTGGCGCTGACCGACCCGGACAGCCCGGCGAGGATGAACACCGCGCCCGAGACGCTGCCGCCACCAGGTCTGGCCGTCATTCCGCTGAGCGGCCACGGTGTCAGCGGGCTGCGGTCCCTCTGCGAGGACCTGGCCGCCGCGCTGGGCCTGCGCCCGGGCTCGGGCGCGTTGGACGTACGGCAGGCGTTGCGTGCGCGGACGGACCCTGTCGTCATCGTCCTCGACGGTCTGGACGAGATCGACCCGTCCTCGTACGACGCGAGGCTCGTCGACTTCGTCCGCGCACTCGGCCGCGTTCCGGCGGTACGGCTCCTCGTCGGGACACGCGCGGACCGGCTGGCGTCCCTGGGCCCGAACGTGGAGATCCTCGATCTCGACTCGTCCCGGTACCGCGACGACGACGCCCTGCACCAGGTCGCCCACCGCCTGGCCCAGGGCCCCGGCGTCACCCGCGACGTGGCGCACTCCTTCCTGATGCTGCACCTGCTGGCGGCGGGTGCGCTGACAGCCGACGGCGCACCGCCGGACGCCCGGGACCTCTCCTCGCTGTTCCAAGGTCCGCTCCGGGGCCTCGGCCCCGACGAGGCCCGTACGCGGCGTCTGCTGTCGCCGCTCGCCCACGCGCAGGGAACGGGCCTTCCATACAGGCTGTGGGCGCCCCTGGTGGAAGCCCTCACCGGCGAGGTGTGCGCGCCCGAGGAGCTCCGGCGGTTCCGCGACCGGGCGGACAGCCTCGTGGTCGACAGCCTCCGGCCCGACGGCACCCCCGTCCACCGGCTCTTCCATATCGCGCTCGCCGAGTTCCTGCGGGCGTCCGCCGACGAACGGGAACAGCAGCGGCGCATGGCCCGGGGACTGATCGCCCTGGTGCCGCGCACGGCCGACGGGGAGCGCGACTGGGCCGCGGCGGACCCGTACATCCTCGAACACCTCGCCACCCACGCCGCCGCCGGCGGGATGCTCGGCGAAGTGGCGCGCGACAGCTCCTACCTGAGCCACGCGGTGCCGGGACCGCTGCTGCGGGCGCTCGCCGACAGCGCCGCCGTCGACCCGGCCACCGCGGCATCCGAGGACCAGGACCTGGGCACCGACACCGACATCGACGCCCGGACGGCGACGGACGAGGACTTGGGTGTCGACGGCCGGCCCGACCAGGGCATCGGCACGGATGAGGACGTCGGCACGGACGCCTACGCGGCCGAGGAAGAGGGTTTCGACGGCGACCATGACGTTGACTACGACGGCGAGGACGACTTCGACGTCCACCCCGTCGACCTCACCGAACTCGCCGCCGCCCGAATCCTGTCGGAGCGGCCCCGCGTCCTGGTCGTCGCCACCGAGTGGTCCTCGGGGCGCGGGGGCCTGAGCACCTTCAACCGCCACCTGTGCGTGGCGATGGCGACGGCCGGCGCCCAGGTCTTCTGCATCGTGCTGGACGCCGACGCCTCGGAGGTGACCGACGCCAAGGAGAAAGGCGTCACCCTGCTCACCCACCCGGGTGCGCCGGGCGCCCCGGACTACGGGCGGCTCACCCGCCGGCCCACCCTCCCGCACGGCGTCCTGCCCGATCTGGTCATCGGGCACGCCCGTATCACCGGACCGGCCGCCGCCCATCTCGCGGAGGACTTCTTCCCGCACGCCCGTCGGCTGCACTTCGTCCACATGGCTCCGGACGAGATCGAATGGCACAAAATGGGGGACGGCGTCGACCGCGCGCGGCAGGCGGAGGAGCGTACCGAGATCGAACGCGAACTCGGGCGGACGGCCCACCGGGTGGTCGCGGTCGGCCCCGCCCTGAAACGCCGTTTCACCAACGAGCTCTGGGACACCGACGTGCCCGAACCACTGCGCCTGGACCCGGGTTTCGACTCGCCCAGGTCCACCGCGGAACCCGGCACGGAGGGCCCGCCGACCGCCTTCGCGCGCCGCAGACCCCCACCGGCCGGGCTGCACAAGGTGCTGTTCGTCGGCCGTACCGAGGACGTCCGGCTCAAGGGCGTCGACCTCGCCGCCCGGGCCTGCGGGATGGTGCACGAACTGCGGGCCAGAACAGCGGGCGAGCCCATCGAACTGCTCGTGCGCGGCGCACCACCGGAGAAGGCCGACGAACAGCAGCAGCTCATCCGGGACTGGTCGGGCTTTCCCGGCCTGCGCGTAGTGGTACGCCCCTACTCCGCCGACCCGCGCAAACTGGAGTCCGACATGCTGCGCGCCGGACTGGTCGTGATGCCGTCCCGCTCCGAGGCTTTCGGCCTGGTCGGACAGGAGGCCATCCTGCGCGGTGTGCCGGTGCTCGTCAGCGACCAGAGCGGACTGGCACAGCTCCTGCGTGAACAACTCCACGCCGAAGCCGACCATTTGATCGTCCCCGTCACGGGCGACTACGAGGACGACACCCGGGAATGGGCCGCGCGCATCGAGAAGTGCCTGACCGGCCGCGACGAGGCGTTCGAACGGATGCATGCCGTACGCGATCGCCTCGCCGCCACGGTCACCTGGACAGCCGCCGCCCGCCGGGTCCTGGCCGAGGTCCGCCGCCCGGCCGGATGACGCCGACGGGGGCTGCCGTTCCGGGCCCGGCGCGCGCGGGGCGGGTGGACCCGTAACAGGGCGCTCATGACGGATGCCGACTCTCACGTACACCCGGCCAAGTCCCGCCGCGGCGCCTACGCGTCGCGGCGCAACCGCGAACGGATCTGGAGGAGCGTCGAACCGTACGTCCACACGACCGGCACCAGCAACACGGCCTTGATCCAGAACCACACCGATCCGGGTTCCGGGTGGGCGAGCAGGTCATACACCCACCCGGCGCCGAGCAGACACATGAACGCGGTCGGGATCACCTGGGCGCGCGCCGCGCGGCTCGTACGGCCCGGATTGTCGGCCAACCGCAGCGCGTACACCTCGACAGGGCCGAACTCGTCCGCCGCGCCACCGCCGGACGCCAGCAGATGGTCCCGGGCCTCCTCCCGGCAGCGGGCCGCCGCGGCCCGCGGGTAACCGTGTCGCCCCCTGAGCAGCGTTTCCAGGCGCTCCAGCCACTCGTCGTCACCCACCGGCTCCGCCGCGGCACCCCGCCCGAGAAACCACCGCGCCGCCCGCTCGTCGGACAGTTGGAGACCCGCGACGGCCAGGAGCGCCCCGATACCGAACAAGGCGGGCGCGGGCACCTCGACGAGTGGTTCGGAGGGGACCGCGACGAACAGGACAGCGGTCGTCACGATGAGGACGCAGACCATGGCCAGCGCGATGCGCCAGGCCCGCAGCCGCGCGGCGGCCCGCAGTTCGGGCAGCACGCCGGACGCCGCAACCGAAACCACCGCCAGCAGCGCCCCGCCCATCAGGTCGGGCCACCCCGCCGCCAGCCAGAACCCGTCACTGACCCAGAGCACGATGCCGAACAGCACCGCCTGAACGCCTGCCCAGACCAGCCCGGCCGTGAACCGGCCGCCCGGTGCGAACCCGTCCAGGCCGTCGGCGCTGCGCCGCGTCTCGCTGATGCGCTCCGCCGCGACCGTGTCGGCGTAGGTGTCGGGTTCGCCGACCACCTCCCGTACGGGCCGGCCCGCCTCCGCCGCGATCTCGTACACCTCGGCGAGTACCTCGCCCACCAGTCCGGGCGGCGGGTTGTGGTGGCCGACCAGCGCGAGTTCGAACTCCGCCGCCCACCGCTCGTCGTCCTCGTACGTCCAGACCGGTCGCTGTTCGGCAGCGCGCGTCATCGGTCCTCGCCCCCCTGGTTCGCGTGTGTCGTCGGTGCGGGAGGGGGGTCCCCGGCCAGTGTGCTCACCACATCGTCCAGAGCGCGCCAGGACCGGTACTCCTCGGCGAGCCGGGTGTGTCCGGCGGCGGTGAGACGGTAGTACTTCCGCCCGGGTCCGCCGTCTCCCGCGCTCCAGCGCACCTCGACCGCGCCCTCTTCCTCCAGCCGGCCGAGGGCCGGGTAGAGGGTGGCCGCCTTGAGGCCCCCGAGCCCGGCTTCGCCGAGGCGCTGGATCAGTGCGTAGCCGTAGCTCTCGCCCTCGGTGGCCAGCACGCCGAGCAGACACAACGGCAAGGACGCGCGCAGCCACGCGGCTTGGATGTCCGGCACAACCCCTCCCTCGTCCCGACTAGTTGGATTTCCAGAATAGTCGAAGAAACGGAAGAGTTGTCCCAGGGGAGGGGAGCGGCAGGAGTCAGGGCTGAGGGCGACGCACACCGCAGCTCGTGACGAGGCATGCGCGGGACTGGCGTGGGGCCGGGCTCTCACGGGGCCGGCCCCGGGAGTCCGTCACCGGAAGAGGCGGTCACCGCTGGTGGCCATGCGGTGGGTGGAGCTGTGGCGGTTCACCCAGTCCCGGACGAGGTTGACGGCGTTGGCGCACTGCCAGCTGTCGTCGTACTCGCGTACTCCAGTGAAGGCGCCGTAACCCGCGATGATGCCGTCCACCCGGGCATCGCCCAGGAGCTTGTCGACGTACCACGGGTCGTTGTACGTGGTCGTCCAGGACAGCGTGGCCGCGAGCCGCCCGGCGGCACGGTCCTGGGCGCCCTTCTTGAGCTCCGCGCAGGTGTTGTACGTCGCTTCGGTGCAGTTGCCGAACCCTTTGGTGATGTCGCTGTCGCCGTAGTCCATGGCCCGGCGTCCGGTAGGAAAACCGGAACCGGACCGGTTGAAAGCGCCCGTGACCTGGTCGCGGGTTCCCGTCGTCGTGATGCCCTCCAGGTTGCCGAGGCTGCCTTCCAGGCTCTTCCAGCCCCGGCCGCCGACGTCGGGGGTGCTGCCGCCGTGGTACTCGTAGAAGCCGTAGAGCACCTGGATCCCGGCAGCCGTCAGCCGCTGCGCCTTGTCGCGGAGCCCGGCGACGCTGCACCCGCGGTTCTGCGCTTCGCCGCAGTAGTTCGGGTCCTTGATGTCCAGCCAGACGAGCGACAGCCTGCGCCCCGCGTTGGCGTGCGAGACGATACGGTCGATCATGCTGTCGAAGCTGGGGCCCCGCCGGTTGTCACCCGCTGAGGAACAGTCGTGGTACGCACGCCACTCGTTCGGGTTCCACCAGGCGCAGACGTCGATCTCGATGCCGTTGGCGCCGTGCTTGAGTGCGGCGTCCACGCCGTCCAGGGTGTCGACCCGGTGTGCGATGGCGTAGATCGCCTGACGCTGATCGGCCGCCGCCGCAGGGGTCGTGCCGAACGCGGTGGCACCGACGAGGCCGCAGACCGCAGCCATCAGCGCGAGTACCGTGCGCAGGCGGGTGCCATGTCGAAGGTGAGTGGTCAAGAAAGGTTCCCCCTCATGTCGTGTGGGTGTCGTGGAGCGCGGAGCGGCGGTTTGGCCGCTCGCCCCCGGCCCGCCCGCCTGGTCAGGGCGGCGGGTGCGGTGCCCGGACGCTCCGAGCCTGCGGGAGGCTCCGCCCGGCCCGCCAGGGAAAAGTGACATTTGAGGACGTGGGAACGCCCAAGACGGCGTGTTCGGGCAGTCGGTTGTGCCCTCGCGGCCCTCACGGCCGTGACCCGCGCGCCTGCCGCACGGGACACGAACCGTGATCCGTGCCCGACACGGCCGACTCCGGCGTTGTCGACCGCACCCGACTCGCCCTAGGCTCAGAGGCGCACACAGGCATGTGTCGAGCAGCCATTCCCTGGGGGCGGTTGACGTGCTGTACGCATTCGGCTTCGAGCGGCTCGGCGTCGTGGTGGGCGACCTGTACTTCGTCGACCCCGAACCGTTGCCCGGGCAGGAGTCCCCCGAGCGCGGGGTGCGGCTGGAGCTGCGGATCCTCGAACGCGGCGAGCTGCCCGGATCCATCTACGCCGCGCGCCCCATCACCATCGGCCGCCCCCTGTGGCGGGTGGATCTCCTCCAGGACGCGAACGCCGCCCCGCGCACCTTCGACCGTACGCACCACCACCCGGGCTTCACCGACTGGGACCCCGGACCCCGGGTCTTCGTCGACGAGCTGACCCGCGACCCGCTGGCATGGCTGACCGGCAGACTCACCGACCTGACGGCCCTGTTGAAGGAGAGCGGCATCACCTCCGACGACATCCCGGCGGCCGACGTAGACGCCCTGCGTACGGCGGCACCCGAGATCACGGACACCGTCCGGAGACTCCTGGAGCGTGTGTGGTCCGGCGAGCTCGGCCGCCCACCGGGCGACACGGGCCCGCACGCCACCAGCGTGCGCGCCAGCTGGCTCTGACGCCCGGCCCTCGAAGCTCGGTTCTCGACGCCCGGCCCTTGAAGCACTCCCCGTTGAGCGCGGTGTTCCGGCCACGCCGTCGCGCCCCCCGCGCCCGGAAGACCGCAAGGGAGATCTTTTAGCATGGCCGCATGGTTGCCAATGACGCCCACAAGCCCGGGGAACCACGAGCAGCGGTGTCCCCCGGCGCCACGGAAAACACGACGGAGACGGTGGACCACCCGGTCACCGCGCTGGTGGAACGCGCGGCCGACCTCGCCGAACCGATCAAACCGAAGCTGCGCGGCTGGCTCCACGCCGGCATGGTCCCCGCCGCACTGACCGCGGGCATCGTCCTCATCTGCCTTGCCCCTACGCCTCGGGCGACCCTGGCCTGCACCGCGTACGCGGTCACCGCCTGGCTGCTGTTCACCACGAGCGCCGTCTACCACCTCGGCACCTGGGGACCGCTGGGCGAGGCGCTTCTCCGCCGTCTCGACCACGCCAACATCTTCCTCATCATCGCCGGCACCTGCACCCCGCTGGCCGTGCAGCTCCTCCCACCGGACCAGCGGTCGGTGCTGCTGTGGATCGTGTGGGCGGGCGCGCTGGCGGGAGTCGCGTTCCGGGTCCTCTGGGTCGGGGCCCCGCGCTGGCTGTACACCCCGTGCTACCTGGCCCTGGGCTGGGCGCCGGTGAGCTACCTTCCCGACTTCCAGCGCGCCGGCGGCACGGCCGTGGTCGTCCTGGTCGTCGTCGGCGGCCTCCTCTACAGCGCGGGCGCCGTCGTCTACGCCCTGCGGCGGCCCGACCCCTCACCCCGCTGGTTCGGCTACCACGAGGTCTTCCACGCCCTGACCGTGGCGGCCTTCACCGCGCATTACATCGCCATCTCCCTGGCCACCTACTGACCGCGTCAGCGTTCGGAGCCGCGCCGCCCGTCGACCCACGTCACCGTGCGCCGGTCCGCCAGGGGGCGGAGGCGTCGGCGAGGTCGGCGCCGGTGTCGGCGTCCCGCCGGGAGTTGCCGACACCGTGCCAGTCCAGGCACATGACGGTCGCGTCGTCCTGAAGGTGGCTTTCGTTCGCGTCGACGACCGCCGCGATCAGGGCGCGGGCGGCCTCGCGTGGATGCAGTTCGCGGGTACGGACGATCAGATCCGACAGATTGACGTTCCTGGCGTTGCGTTCGAGCATGCCGTCGGTCAGCATGACCAGCCGGTCGCCCGGCCGCAGGTCCAGTGACTGGACCCGGTAGCCGTGGGTGACGGGGAAGCCGAACGGCATATCGATCTCCGGAGCGATCTCCCGCACCTGCCCGTCCCGCATCCGCAGCGGCCAGGGGTGCCCGGCGTTGACGAACTCGGTCCTGCCGTCGATCAGGCTGATGCGCAGGAGCTGGCCGGTGACATAGCTCTGGCGGCCGTGCCGGAGCAGGGCATCGTTGGCCTGACGGGCCTGTTCGGCGAGGTCGGCACCGGCCCGCCGGGCCCGGCGCAGGGCACTCACCAGGAGCGTTGCCAGCAGCGCCGCGTCGACGTCGTGTCCCATGGCGTCGGTGACGGAGAGCTGCACCGTGTCCCGGTCGATCGCGTAGTCGAAGGTGTCGCCCCCGACGTGGTCGGCCGGCTCCAGCGCCCCGGCCACCGCGAACTGCGCCGCCTCGCACGCCAGTGACGCCGGGAGCAGCCGGTGCTGGATCTCCGCGGCCAGGCTCAGCGGCTTGGTACGGCGCCCCCACTGGTACACGTCGGTGTAGGACCGGTTCGCGATGACGATGTACGCCAGGGCGTGCGCGGTCTCGCCGATCTCGCGCATCACCGTCGCGTCCGGCGCCGTGGGCAGGAACAGTTCGAGGAGCCCGAGGGCGTCCCCGCGGTTGGTCACCGGGGCGACGATCCGCACCAGCGCGTCGTCGCCCTTGTCCTCCACCCTCGGCCGCTGGGTGCGGATCACGTCGTCGTACAGGGTGCCCGCCAGCGGGATGCGCTGGGCGGGCTCATCGGTCTCGACGCTGCCCGCAGCCCCCAGCCGTACGACCGAGCCGCCGGTGAAGTCGGTGATGAGGAACGACACGGACGCGGCCCCGATGTGCTCCTTGAGCATGCGCGCGACCACGTCGAGGGACTCCACGGGCGCCGCGGTCTCCGCCGCCGCCAGCGTCCCGGCCAGGGTCGTCGCCGCGCTCGGGCCGTCCCCGTTCTCCGCAGTACGAGCGGTCGGTTCGCCGCCCCCGTCGGGTCCGCGTCCGGTCACGGTCGCTCCTCGCCGCATCGCCGATGCTCAGGGTCCGTCCCGGGCGCGCGAGGGGCTCGCGCCGGGATGTGGTCATTGCACCACAGAGCCTGTCCGGCCCGCGAACAGGAGTAACCCGCGAAGTTCTTGGTGGCCGTTACGGCGCTGCGTGGCGGGGCGCTCAGAGGCGCTGGGCGCGGTGCAGCAGGGTACGTACGGCCTCGGGCCGCAGCGCGGCCCGCGCCGCGTTCGCACCCGGGGCGCCGTGCACCCCACCGCCGGGGTGGGCTGCCGCCGAGGCGAGATACAGCCTCTTCACGGGTGTCTCCGGCCGGCCGGTGCCCGGTACGGGCCGGAAGATCGCCTGCTGGTGCAGGGCGGTGGTGCCGTTGTTGATGGCCCCGTTGTGCAGGTTCTCGTTCATGGCCTGGAGCGTGGTGGGGGCCAGGATCCGGCGGGCCCGGACCAGGGAGCGGAAGCCGGGGGCGAAGCGTTCCACCTGCACCTCGATCCGGTCCGCCATGGCCTCCTGCTCATGGGCGTCCCAGCGGCCGGTGATGCCGTCGGGCCCGGCGTCGCCGGTGATGCGCTGCGGGAGGTGCGTATAGGCCCAGGCCGATTCCGTGCCCGCGGGGGAGCGGCTGGGGTCGGCCGTGGTCATCTGGCCGAACAGGGCGAAGGGCTCGTCCGGCACCTGCCCGACGGCGAGTCGGCAGGCGTACCTGGTCAGGGCGTCTACGCCGTCGCTGAGGTGGACCGTTCCCGCCCCGGCGGCCTGTGGCGCCGTCCAGGGCACGGGTCCGGACAGCGCCCAGTCGACCTTGAAGGTCGCGAAGTCCCACTGGAAGCGTTCCAGGTCCCGCACCAGCCGGGACGGAAGGTGTTCCTCGCCCACGAGGTCCCGGTACAGGGCCGGTGCCGAGACGTCCGCCAGCACCGCCCGGCGCGCGCCGACGGTCTCTCCGGCGGCGGTCCTGACCCCCACCGCGGCACCACCGCGTACGACGACGGCTTCGACGCGCTCCCCGCAGCGCAGCACACCGCCGCGGCTTCGCAGCCGGCGGACGAGCGCCCCGGTGAGGGCCCCGGCGCCGCCGACCGGCACGGGGAAGCCGTGGCTCTGCGCCAGCATCGACATCAGCCACCCGAACCCGCCGCTTCCCGCGGCCTCGGGGCCCAGGTCCGCGTGGAGGGCGTTCCCGGCCAGCAGCAGCCGGCCTCCCTCGCCCTGGAACTCCTCCTCGCCCAGCCGGCGCACCGGGAGCGCGAGGCTGCGGGCCAGCCGCAGACCGGCGGGCCCTCGCAGCCGCGCGGCCAGCCGCAGCCCGGAGCGGACCGGCGGGAACGGTGTGAACAGGGTCCGTACGAGCTCCGGCCCGACCCGGCGCCACACCGCGTACATGTCCCGCCAGGCGTCCGCGTCGGCCGGGGCGAACTCGGCCAGACCGGCGCAGGTGTCCGGCGCACGCCGCTCCAGCACGGCACAGCGGCCGTCACTGAGGGGGTGGGCCAGCACGCGCGGGGCGTGGCTCCAGCGCAGGCCCTCGGCGGCGAGGTCGAGGCGGGCGAGTACCGGAGAGGCGGCTGCGAGGGGGTAGAAGGCGCTGAAAAGGTCCGAGACGTAGTCGGGGTGGACACCCCGGTCGCTGCGGACGGCGCCGCCCGGCTCGCTCTGCGCCTCCAGGACTTCCACGCTCCACCCGGCGTCGACCAGCAGGTTGGCAGCCACCAGCCCGTTGGGGCCGGCGCCGATCACCACGGCGTCAGGCATGGCGTGCTTCGGCTGGGCGCCTCTCCACGAGCGCGGCCAGACGGCTCAGCATGCCCCGGTGCCGCAGTTGGAGCACCGCCTCGACGACGGGGTTGTGGAAGGTGCCGCCCAAACCGTGCAGGGGATGCTCGTCGCAGACGATCAGGGTCTCCTCGCCCCAGGGCCGCAGCTGGAGCAGGATCCGCGCCGTGCCCAGGGACTCGACCACCGCCTCCAACTCCAGCTCTTTCGCCGGTTCCTGGTAGCGGACGACCGTCATGCCCTTGGTGGCCCACGGGCCCAGCTTCAGGGTGAAGCTCAGCCGCGATCCGACCTCGGGCCACATGTGGTCCAGGGGCGTGGAGTGGGAGGGCCCCACCACCCACTCGCCGTAGAGACTCGGATCGCTCAGCACGCCCCACACCGCCTGCGGAGGACGTCGGACCAACCGGTGACGGACGGCCATGAGGGAGTCCTTCCACGAAGGTTTCTACCGGTCACGAAAGCTTCTCCTGGCCAGTGAAGCACCTGGGGAGGTTTTTCGATCACCGGACCGACGAGCTCCCGCCAGGCGGGGGAAAAGGGGAGGTGAGGGCGTCACCGGGTCCGGTTGCCGTGGTTCGGGCTTCGGGGCACTGTGTGGAGGAGGTCGAGCGGTTGGTGCAAACGGGTGTCGAGGGTCGCACGGTTACACCGTGCGTTCCGGGGCACACGCGGGACATCGAACAAACCTCCGTACACGTTCCGTGGTTCAAGTAAGGAGAGGCCTCTCATGCTGATGGCGCACCCCGCGGTACTGAAGGACCTGGTCGAGCGGTACGAGACGCTGCGGACCCAGTACGCGAAGGAGGGTTCGGCCGAGGTGGGGCGGCGGATCGAGGACGTGACCTACACCCTGTGCGTGTCCACGGGCACCCGTGACATCGAGGCCGCTCTGGCCGCTGCCCGCCGTCGGCTGAGCAGCGTCCGTGCCGAGGGCGACTTCGCGCTCGTCGGCTGAACCACACCCGCTCGCGCACCATGGATCCGGTCTCCCTGCCGACCCTCACCGGGCTGGATGCCGTCACCGCGCTGGTGGCCGACCGCCAGGACCTCTATGTGCGCTGGTCCTGCGGGCCCGAGCGGGACCTCAGAAGCGTCTCCAGCACCGATGACCTGACCGGCATCCAGCTACCGGGCCTGTCGGCCAGCGCGCTGGGTGTGGAGAAGTGGTGGGGCGACCGTCCCGCCCGCGTATGGGTCGCCCGACGTCTGTACGACTACTGCCACCTGCCCGCGGTGAAGGACCCCGCCACCCGGCCCTGGGTACTGCGCGGCAGGGAGGTGGGCCGGGGGCCGGACAACGAGCCGCTCGTCATCGACGTACAGCCGCTCGCCTGGATCACCGACGACGTCATCACCGAAGCCGTGGACATCATCAAGCGCCTGCCCGGCCGCTGGGGACCCATGGATCGGGACGTCGCGTACTAGGACCGTGCGAACGGAACGGGGCGGACGGTCGGCGGACGGCCGCGCCCGGGCTTCACTCCTCCGTCTGCTCGACCAGAGCCGCGTGCGCGAACTGCAGGGCGTCCGCCACCGCCAGCGCGGTCAGGCCCCCGGTCACCGTGCGCGTGGCCCGGGGCCAGAGCCCCTTGGCGCCGGTGAACGTGGTCACGATCCACACGCTCAGACAGAACGGGCAGCTGATCAGTTCTCCGACGGTCCGTCGGCCGGGCTTGTCGAGGGGGGTCTCGTTCAACTCGCTGGGCCCGCCTGCGCCGTCCACCTCCGTGAACGGGGCGCGCAGCGGCCGGGTGACCGTCGCTTTGCCGATCAGACGGCTGAGCCGGAACGTCGCCGCCGCGGTGAGCAGGACGTCCCAGGGATCGGGGGAGGCGGGCAGCGGTCGCCCTCGGCGCCGCAGCAGTACGGCCCAGCCGGCTGTGTACCCGCCCCACGCCGTCAGTGCGCCCAGATGGCCGATATGGGGTCGAAGCCCCTGGAACTTTCCCATCGAACGCCGCCTTGTTTCATCCGGTGAGCAACTCGATCGCGATCAGCGCGGACCCATGACACGCGCACACGCCGTGTACCCGTTCCGGTTCCCCGCACGCACCCTCTTGGGTGTGGTGGTGCTGGGCGGCACGGGTGAGGGCCAACTGAGTTATCCGTGGGGCGAAGCCTTCGTTTTCCGTCACTTTCCGTAGTACATCTGTAGGCCGGGCGTAGGACCCGCCGCATGGGGTACTGACGCCTCCGCCCAAGCAGCCAGGCGGCAGATCCGACCAAAGGAAGCGTCCATGGAGACATCGACCGAGTCCGTCGCGTCGACCCCGGTCAGGGGCCGTACGCGAGGGCAGGTGCTGGTTTCGTGGCTGACCACCACCGACCACAAGAAGATCGGTCATCTGTATCTGATCGCGTCGTTCGGGTTCTTCCTCGTCGGCGGGATCCTGGCGCTGGTGCTGCGCGCGGAACTGGCCCGCCCCGGTCTGCAGATCGTCTCCAACGAGCAGTACAACCAGATGTTCACGCTGCACGGCACGATCATGCTGCTCTTCTTCGCCACCCCCACTTTCGCGGGTTTCGCCAACGCGATCATGCCGTTGCAGATCGGCGCACCCGATGTGGCGTTCCCACGGCTGAACATGCTCGCGTTCTGGCTGTTTCTGTTCGGCGGACTGATCGTGGTGGGCAGTCTGCTCACATCGGAGGGAGCCGCCGACTTCGGCTGGACCGCCTATACGCCTCTCAGCGGCGGTGAGCGCACCCCGTTCGTGGGCGGGGACCTGTGGATCATGGGACTGGCGTTGTCCGGGTTCGGCACGATCCTCGGTTCGGTCAACTTCGTGACCACCATCATCTGTATGCGCATGCCCGGCATGACCATGTTCCGGATGCCGATCTTCACCTGGAACGTCCTGCTGACGTCGGTGCTGGTGCTGTTCGCCTTCCCCGTGCTCGCGGCGGCGCTCCTGGTGCTGGAGGCCGACCGGCGTTTCGGGGCGCAGGTGTTCAACGCGGAGAACGGCGGCGCCGTCCTGTGGCAGCACCTGTTCTGGTTCTTCGGACATCCCGAGGTCTACATCATCGCGCTGCCGTTCTTCGGCATCATCACGGAGATCATTCCGGTGTTCTCCCGCAAACCCATCTTCGGCTACATCGGGCTGGTCGGTGCCACCGTGTCGATCGCCGGTCTTTCCGTGACCGTGTGGGCCCACCACATGTTCGCCACCCAGGCCGTCCTTCTGCCGTTCTTCTCCTTCATGACGTTCCTGATCGCCGTGCCCACGGGGGTGAAGTTCTTCAACTGGATCGGCACGATGTGGAACGGATCGCTTTCGTTCGAGACCCCCATGCTGTGGTCCATCGGCTTCCTCGTCACGTTTCTCTTCGGTGGCCTCACCGGCATCATCCTGGCCTCGCCTCCGATGGACTTCCACGTCACCGACTCGTATTTCGTGGTGGCGCATTTCCATTACGTCGTCTTCGGGACGGTCGTCTTCGCCACCTTCGGCGGCTTCTACTTCTGGTGGCCCAAGTTCACCGGCAAGATGCTGGACGAACGCCTCGGGAAAATCCACTTCTGGACGCTCTTCGTGGGCTTCCACACCACCTTCCTCGTCCAGCACTGGCTGGGCGCCGAGGGAATGCCGCGACGGTACGCCGACTATCTGGCGGCCGACGGATTCACGGCGCTGAACACCCTCTCGTCCATCGGCGCGTTCCTGCTCGGTGCCTCGACGCTGCCCTTCTTCTACAACGTGTGGAAGACAGCGAAATACGCGCCACGCGTCACGGTGGACGACCCCTGGGGCTTCGGCCGGTCCCTGGAGTGGGCCACGTCCTGCCCGCCGCCACGGCACAACTTCTCCACCCTGCCCCGGGTCCGCTCCGAATCCCCCGCCTTCGACCTCCACCACCCGGAGATCACCGCCCTCGACCCGGCGCGCCACACCGGTCGTGACGTCTTCGACGACAGCGACGCCGTCCGCCACCCGTCCGGCCCGGAGCAGGGCAAGTAGGGGCGGAAACGCGCCGTTGACGGGAGTACGTGTCCGGTCGCGCAGGACGCGGACATGGAGCACGGCTCCGGGGGTACTTCGCCGACTCGCCCCTCACCGAGGAGGACCGGAGTGACCTTCAATCCGCTCGAACAGCGCGGCATCCCGCTGGACCGCCAGTTACGCAACTGGCGTGAGCTGGACGTCAAGCCCATCGACCCCGACCACTGCGATCCGTACACACGCTGCCGCGTCATCACCATGAACGGCATCGAAGTCGAAGCGATCATGTTCAGCCATCAACTGGCCCGCCACACGGCGGACCCCGAGGTCAAACGGCAGCTGGCCGCGACCCGCTACATCGAGGCGCAGCAGCAGAAGGTCGTCAACTGGCTGCTGCCGGGCGTGTCATCGGTGCTGGAGACGACCATCGCCTACGAGCAGGTCGCGGTCGATCTGACGGCGTGGGTGGCACGGATGGAGCCGGACCCGTATCTGCGGCAGGCCTACCAGTTCGGTGTGCTGGAGGACTTCGACCATCTGTACCGGTACGCCAACCTGTACGAGATGATCGAGCACCGCAAGGCGGAGTCGATCGTGGACGGGCTGACCGAGGTCATGCCCGGCAGGCCGACGCGTTTCCACCACCGCGACCCGTACGACAACGTCCGCGACCCCTACGCCAAGGACGAGACGAATCCGCTGTCGAAGCTGCACGCGCTGACGATCATGTCGGCGGAGCAGCAGACGATGAACTTCTACATGAACACCGGCCCCACCTACATGGAGCCGATCGCGCGCCGGCTCTACCAGGAGATCGGACTCATCGAGGAGGAGCACGTCACGCACTACGAGTCGCTGGTCGACCCGGGTGAGACGTGGTGGGAGCAGCTGGTCAACCACGAGTACAACGAGTGCTACCTCTACCACTCGTTCATGGAGCAGGAGAGCGACCCCCGGGTGAAGGCGATCTGGGAGCTGCATCTGAACATGGAGCTGGAGCATCTGCACATCGCCTGCGACCTGATGCGCCGGCACGACGGCCGCGACCCCGAATCGGTGCTGGCGCCCGAACTGCCGAACGTGCTGACGTTCGAGCCGAACAAAACCTATCTGCGTGAACTGCTGGACACCCAGATGGATCTGACGACGCTGGGCGCGGGATATGTGCGCGAGGCACATGAGCGGTTCGAGCAGATGCAGCAGCGCATCCACGGCGGTGAGGCACCCCCGAGCGACCGCGTCATGGCCGAACACGACGCGATGTTCGGCCGCGAGTACCGCCTCCAGACCGAGGGTGAGCACCCCGACCCCTCCCAGCGCGAGAAGTGAGGCACCGCGGATGAACCAGCCCACCACCCCGTACGCCGGAGACGACCGGGCTTCCGACACCGATGTGGTGTCGTTGCTGATGCGTCAGCACGGGGATATTCGCAATCTGTTCGACGAGGTCGAGGCCGGCACGGGCGAGGAGCGCCGGGAGGCCTTTCGCCGCCTGGTGCGTCTGCTCGCGGTGCACGAGACGGCCGAGGAGGAGGTCGTGCACCCCTTCCTCCGGGGCGGGACCGTCGGCGGCAAGCAGATCGTGGAGGACCGGCTCGCCGAGGAGAAGGCGGCCAAGGAGGTGCTGTCGGAACTGGACGACTGCGACACCGACGACCCGAAGTTCCTGCCCCGGCTCCTGAAGCTGCGCAGGGACGTCCAGGAACACGCACGCGCGGAGGAGCGCTACGAGTTCACACACCTGCGCCGCAGCACCGATGTCACCCAACTGGTGGCGATGGCCAAAGCGGTCAGGGCGGCGGAGGCCATGGCGCCCACGCGCCCCCACCCCGGGGTGGAGTCACGCGCGGCCAACATGGCCCTGGGGCCCGTCGCGGCGTTGGTGGACCGCACCAGGGACGCCGTGCGCAAGGCCATGGGGTAGGACGGCCGAGGCGCGCACCGGGCGACGGCGGCCGTGTCGCTGCCGACCGTGACGGGCGGCGGGGCGGAGCATGGGGCCCCTGGC
>NZ_JBJHPC010000791.1:0-2628 GCF_045257485.1 Streptomyces sp. YS-3
GGGCACGTGGCCGGCTGGTGGCCCTGCTGGCCGCCGCGGCGGCCAGCAGGGCCACCAGCCGGCCACGTGCCCTTCCGCCGCCCATCTCGGATATTCCACCCATCGAGGCACCTTCCCCACCTAGGGATTTCACATATCTGAACTACGTTCACGAGCAAGGCCGTTGGAGCGTAGGGCCCGCAGTTCCGGGTGACAATGCTCCGCGCGGAATTCACGGATGGGACCTGGCCTCCTGGGCCCCATTACCATGGCGCTGATTCTTCTCAGCACAGAACGAACTGGAGCGAATTCATGGGCCTCGGCGTGCGCTGGACCCTGCACGGTGACGGGCGGACGCCCGCCCCCGGCGCCGTCGTCCGCCCGGACGAGCGGCTCTCCTGGCCCCGGACGATCGGGCTCGGCGCCCAGCACGTGGTGGCCATGTTCGGCGCGTCCTTCGTGGCGCCCGTCCTCATGGGCCTGGACCCCAACCTCGCGATCATGATGTCCGGTGTCGCCACGGTCATCTTCCTGCTCGCCACCAAGGGCCGGGTCCCCAGCTATCTGGGCTGCTCGCTCTCCTTCGTCGGCGTCGCCGCCACGATCCGGGCCACCGGCGGCACCAGCGCCACCGTCACCGGCGCGGTCCTCGTCGTCGGCGCCGTCCTGTTCGCGGCGGGCCTCGCGGTACAGCGGTTCGGCGCGCGGGTCATCCACGCCGCGATGCCGCCCATCGTGACCGGCGCGGTCGTCATGCTGATCGGCTTCAACCTGGCGCCGGTGACGGCGGCCACGTACTGGCCGCAGGACCAGTGGACCGCGCTGCTGGTGATGCTCTTCACCGGCCTCGCCGTGGTCTGTCTGCGCGGGTTCTGGTCCCGGGTCGCGATCTTCCTCGGACTGCTCTTCGGCTACGGGATCTCCTGGCTCTTCGACCGCGTCCTCGGCAGGATCCACTCCGTTCCCGGCTCGGGCGAGGCCACCGACCACTGGCGCCTGGACCTCTCCGGCGTCGGCAGGGCCGACTGGATCGGCCTGCCGTCCTTCCACGCCCCGCACTTCCAGTGGTCCGCCATCCTGGTCGCCCTCCCCGTGGTGATCGCGCTGATCGCCGAGAACGCCGGACACGTCAAGGCCGTCGGCGAGATGACCGGCGACGACCTCGACGACAAGCTGGGCACCGCGATCGCCGCCGACGGCGTGGCCTCGATGCTCTCCACCGCCGTCGGCGGGCCGCCCAACACCACCTACTCCGAGAACATCGGCGTCATGGCCGCCACCCGCGTCTACTCCACCGCCGCCTACTGGGCCGCCGCCGGATTCGCGCTGCTCTTCGGCGTCTGTCCCAAGTTCGGCGCGATCGTCGCGGCCATCCCCGGCGGCGTCCTCGGCGGCATCACCGTCATCCTGTACGGCATGATCGGCCTCCTGGGCGCCCAGATCTGGATCAACGCGGGGGTGGACCTGCGCAACCCGCTGAACCTGGTCCCGGCGGCGGCGGGCATCATCATCGGCATCGGCGGCGTCAGCCTGAAGTTCACCGACGACTTCCGCCTCAGCGGGATCGCCCTGGGCACCATCGTGGTCATCACCGGCTACCACGTGCTGCGCGCCCTGGCCCCGGCCCATATGAAGGAGCAGGAGCCGCTGCTCGACGAGGGCACGTCGTCCTACGGCGAGCGCGATGACGAGCGCGGCGAGGGGCGCGGCGACGGTCAGGGGAGGCCGGACGGGCCTCAGCGCGCCAGGTCGTAGGCGTAGTCGGGGGCGAAGGTGCCCGCCGCGCCCCGGCAGCCGTCGGACTCGCCGGGCACCTTCACCCACAGATAGGCGTCGACGCGCGCCTCGCCCGTGTGCGTGGTGGGTGCGCGCCCCACGGCCCGCCCCGCCGGGTCGCACCACTGCCCGTCCGGCGGCGCGCCCCTGCCGTTGCGGCTGGTGTCGATCACCGCGCCGAGCCGCGCGGGGCCGCCGAGCGCCTTGAGCACCCGGCGCGCGTACGCCACCTCGGCCGCCGTGGCGTTGAAGTTGGAGACGTTGGTGAAGATGCCGTCGCCGCTGGTGGCCGCGCCCGCCGCGCGCAGCAGCCCGGCCATCTCCCCGGCGTCGCGCCAGCGGGAGTGGCCCGCGTCGAAGTACACCCTGGCCCGGGCGTCCGCCGCGCGGACCGCGCGCCCCGCCCTGGCCAGCGAGGCGAACCGGGCGGCGCGCTCACCCTCGGAGAGGCAGTCCGACTGGGCGATCGCGTCCGGCTCCAGGACCACGACGACCGGTGAACGCCCGAGCCCCGCCGCGAAGTTCCCCATCCACCTGTCGTACGCGGCGAGGTCCGGCGCACCGCCCTGCGAGGCGCCGCCGCAGTCCCGGCCGGGTATCGCGTACGGGACGAGCACCGCCACGCTGCCCTGCCCGGCCGCCGCCGAGGTCACCGCACGCACCTCGCGCGTGATCGAGCCCGGGTCGTACTCGGTGAACCAGACGGCCGTGGGCCGGTCCGCGATCCGGCGCTCGATCAGTGGGCGCCGGGGATCGTCGGGGTGCGCCCGGACCCAGTCGAGGACCTGCGAGTCGGGCGAGCGGTAGAGCGGGGCGGAGAGCGCGCCCGGTGCGGGCGAGCGGGTGGCGGAGGGCCGGGGAGCGGTGGACGGC
>NZ_JBJHPC010000792.1:0-2624 GCF_045257485.1 Streptomyces sp. YS-3
GGGGTGGCGCAGGGGGCCGAATCGGGAAGGTTCCGGCCCTTGCTCCGATCGGGGGGCACACCGTGCGGAACAACCCCCTTCTGAATTGACTCCGGCTCAACTATGTTCGTACCTCGTCGGGGTGTCGGGTCCGGCCACCCGACTGTCAGGGCGGGGAGTCTCCGGGGGGAGACGTCATTACCGGGGGAACGGTTATGCATATTCAGGACTCTCATTGGCAGTCCGCCGTCGTCGCGTCGGCGGACGGCAATGGTCGCGCGGGCGGTGGTGGGAGCGCTTCCGCTTCCCGCTCCGCGCCGCTGCGCGTGGACGCCCAGCGGAATCTGGAACACGTGCTGCGCGCCGCGCGCGAGGTGTTCGGTGAGCTGGGGTACGGGGCGCCGATGGAGGACGTGGCCCGTCGCGCGCGCGTCGGCGTGGGCACGGTCTACCGGCGCTTTCCGAGCAAGGACGTGCTGGTACGGCGGATAGCCGAGGAGGAGACCGCACGCCTCACCGACCAGGCGCGCACCGCGCTGGGCCAGGAGGAGGAGCCCTGGTCGGCGCTCTCCCGGTTCCTGCGCACCTCGGTGGCGTCGGGTGCCGGACGGCTGCTGCCGCCGCAGGTGCTGCGCGTCGGGGTGGACGTGGAGGGCGAGGAGTCGACGGTCATCGGCACCGGACCGGTGCCGGTTCCGGCGCCGGTGGAGCCGCTGGACGCGGCGGGCTCCGCCCCCGAGGTGCGGGTGCCGCAGCAGCGTCAGGCCGGGCTGCCCGGCGGGTCCGTCGTGCCCGACCTGCGGGTCGTCGAACAGCGCACGGCCGCACCGGACGAGCTGGACGACCCGGGGGCGGTCGAGCTGCTCGCGGTGGTCGGGCAGCTGGTGGACCGGGCGCGCGAGGCGGGTGAGCTGCGGGGCGATGTGACCGTGGCCGATGTGCTCCTGGTGATAGCCACGGCGGCGCCGTCGCTGCCCGATCCCCACCAGCAGGCCGCTGCTTCGGCCAGGCTCCTGGACATCCTCCTCGAAGGCCTGCGTTCGCGGCCGGTCTGAGACGCGGCCCGCGGCCACGGACCCGCCCCCGTTCGGGGCGGGTTCCCCTAACGGGTGGTTGACAGCGGGCGGACTCCTCGGGTGTGGGGCTCTGTGGGACGCTTGGCCCGTGGTTGGGTCTGAGCGTGCTGACGGGGGCTTCCGCGATGAGCGTTGAGGGGCGGGACGAGCTCGGCAACAGCAGCGGTACCAAGCCGGAGGGCGCGCCCTCCGCGCAGGTGCCGGGCCAGGCGGGCCGCGCGAGCCGGCCGGACGCCGACAGCGGGCCCGGCGGCACCGTGCTGCCCGGGCCGTGGGGCCCCGCGCGGGAGCCCGAGGCCCCCGCCGACGACCCGGCCGACCGGGCCGACCCGAACGGTCCGGCCGACCCGAACGCCCAGAGCGGCCCAAGTGGTCCCATGGCGCCTGCCACCGGCCGGAGCAGCCGGAGCCACCCGGAGGTGCCTGCCACCGGCCCGACGGCGACTGGCGCCGGCCCAACGACGCCTGCCACCGGCCCGGCTGCGCCCACCACCGGCCCCATGGCGACCACCACCGGTCCAACGGCGCCCGCCACCGACCCCGCCAAGACCGTGCCCGGTGTTCCGCAGCAGCGGGAGCGGGTCACCGGTGGTGGGTCCGTCACCGCCGACGCCGAGCTCATCCAGCGGATGCGCGCGGGCGACGACTCCGCCTACGAGGAGCTGTTCCGCCGCCACTCCGACGCGGTGCGCCGGTACGCCCGCAGCTGCTGCCGGGACGCGCACACCGCCGACGACCTCACCGCCGAGGTCTTCGCCCGTACGCTCCAGGCGGTGCGCGGCGGCGCCGGGCCCGAGCAGGCGGTGCGCGCGTATCTGATGACCACCGTGCGCCGCGTCGCCGCGTCCTGGACGAAGACGGCCAGGCGCGAGCAGCTGGTCGAGGACTTCGCGCTCTTCGCCGACCAGGCCGCCCGTACCTCGGACGGCAGGGACGACGACACGGTCGACCTCGGCGCGGACGTCCGGGCGATGCACGAGGCCGAGCAGTCGCTGGCGATGCAGGCCTTCCGGTCGCTGCCGGAGCGGTGGCAAGCGGTGCTGTGGCACACCACCGTCGAGGAGGAGTCGCCCAGCGAGATCGCCCCGCTGTTCGGGCTCTCCGCCAACGCCACGGCGGTCCTGGCCAGCCGGGCCCGCGAGGGTCTGAAGCAGGCGTATCTCCAGGCGCATGTCTCCACCGCGCTCACCGAGGGCGGCGACTGCGCCCGCTACGCCGACCGCCTCGGGGCGTACGCGCGCGGTGGGCTGCGGGTGCGGGCCGAGCGGGGTCTGAGCAAGCACCTGGAGGAGTGCGCCAAGTGCCGGGTCGCGGTCGTCGAGCTCAAGGACGTCAACGCCGGGATCCCCGCGCTGCTGCCGGTCGCGGTGGTCGGCTGGTTCGCCGCCGGGTACTCGCTCAAGGCCGCGGGACTCGTGGCGGGAGGCGCCGCCGGTGCGGCGGGTGCCGGTGCTGCCGCGGCGGCCACGGGCGGGAGTTCGTCCGGGGGCGCGGCCGGCGGGGCCGCCGCCTCCGAGGGGCTCGGCGGGGCCGCCAAGGCGGGCATCGCGGCGGCGGTCGCCGTGGCGG
>NZ_JBJHPC010000793.1:0-2621 GCF_045257485.1 Streptomyces sp. YS-3
CCTCCACCATCACCTGCGCCACCCCGTCCCGGCACCCCACCGACACGCCCGTGAGGGGCCGGTCGAGGTCGGTCAGGAGGGTGCCGTCCGTCTCGATCCGCAAATGGTGCGCCACCGCCGCCGCCACCGGTGTCGGCGCCCCCACCAGCGTCCGGACGAGCGAGCGGCACGTTCCCCACACCGTCGGCCCCGTGGCCCGCACGGGCGCCGGCGGGGGCGCGGGGATGCGCACTTCCCCCAGCACCACGCCGCCGCCGTCGTCGACCAGCAGGCCGAGTCGGCGGGGGGTGCCGTCGAGGACCGCCCGGGCCGCCGCCACCGCGCCCGTGGGCACCCCCAGTGACCTGGTGATTTCCACACAGGAGGCGGTGCCGACGGGCACTGCGGACAGGGCCGGGGCCGCCGGCCCGTGTTCCTGTTGCAACAAGGTCACGGTACGTAGCAGTGCCCGGTCGTCCCCGACCACCACCAGCCGCCGATCGCCCCGTCTGGCCAGGGCCCGGGAGAACTCCTCCACCCCCTCCGGCCAGCATATTTTCGCCTGTGCACCCGCACACAGCACATCTTTCGCGATCCGTACGGACTCGCCGTCGATACGGCGGGCGACCGGGTCGATGACCACCAGTAGCCGGTCGGCAGCCGACACGTCGGTCCTTCCTCGGGTAGCATCTTTGTGCAAGAGCCCCTTGCGCTATTGCGCCAGGGGCTTCGTCTATTCCGGGGCACATTGGTGAGGCGGCGACACGCCCCTGACCTTGGACATGCCCCGCCCGGAAGGGGTGTACGCCTGTGCCCGCACTTGTGCTGCTCGGTGCTCAGTGGGGTGACGAAGGCAAGGGAAAGGCCACCGACCTCCTCGGTGGTTCCGTTGACTATGTAGTGCGCTACCAGGGCGGCAACAACGCCGGCCACACCGTCGTCGTCGGCGACCAGAAGTACGCGCTGCATCTTCTCCCTTCCGGGATCCTCTCGCCGGGGTGTACCCCGGTCATCGGCAACGGAGTCGTCGTCGACCCGGCGGTCCTGCTCTCCGAGCTGAGCGGGCTGAACGAGCGTGGCGTCGACACGTCCAAGCTGCTCATCAGCGGAAACGCTCACCTGATCACGCCGTACAACGTCACTCTCGACAAGGTGACGGAACGGTTCCTCGGCTCCCGCAAGATCGGCACCACCGGTCGCGGCATCGGCCCGACCTACGCGGACAAGATCAACCGCGTCGGTATCCGCGTCCAGGACCTGTACGACGAGTCGATCCTGACGCAGAAGGTCGAGGCGGCGCTGGAGTCGAAGAACCAGCTGCTCGCCAAGGTCTTCAACCGCCGCGCGATCGAGGCGGAGAAGATCGTCGAGGAGATGCTCCAGTACGCGGAGCAGATCAAGCCGTTCGTGGCCGACACGACGCTGATCCTCAACGACGCCATCGACGAGGGCAAGGTCGTCCTGTTCGAGGGCGGCCAGGGCACGCTCCTCGACGTCGACCACGGCACGTATCCCTTCGTGACCTCGTCGAACCCGACCGCCGGCGGTGCCTGCACGGGCGCGGGCGTGGGCCCCACGAAGATCAGCCGTGTGATCGGCATCCTCAAGGCCTACACGACCCGCGTCGGCGCCGGTCCGTTCCCGACCGAGCTGTTCGACAAGGACGGCGAGGACCTGCGCCGCATCGGTGGCGAGCGCGGTGTGACCACCGGTCGCGACCGTCGCTGCGGCTGGTTCGACGCGGTGATCGCCCGTTACGCGACCCGGGTCAACGGGCTGACGGACTTCTTCCTCACCAAGCTCGACGTCCTCACCGGCTGGGAGCAGATCCCGGTCTGTGTGGCGTACGAGATCGACGGCAAGCGCGTCGAGGAGCTCCCGTACTCCCAGACCGACTTCCACCACGCGAAGCCGATCTACGAGATGCTGCCGGGCTGGTCCGAGGACATCACCAAGGCGCAGACCTTCTCCGACCTGCCGAAGAACGCGCAGGCGTATGTGAAGGCGCTGGAGGAGATGTCGGGCGCGCCGATCTCCGCGATCGGTGTCGGCCCCGGCCGGACCGAGACGATCGAGATCAACTCGTTCCTGTAGGGCGGACGCCCGTCACGAGGGGCCTGCCGGTACGTACGTACCGGCAGGCCCCTCGGCGTAGAAACCCGTGGCCGCATGACACAACCCACGCGGCCTACTGCGCCTCGGACTGCCTGTCGTACGTCAGCAGCTCGCCGGTGTCGTCGTTCTCGCGGCGCAGCCGGCCGTCCGCGAGGAGCGTGACGGTGGTGGCGGCGCCCGGGGAGCAGGTCGTGGCCGGGCCGGACTCGACGGTCGACGGGCCGAGCTTCAGCGGGTCGTCGGGTCCGGCCGGGGCGGCGGCGAGCTTGGCGCGGAAGACGCAGTGGTACGTACCGCCGGAGTCCAGCGGGCCGTCGGCCGTGAGCGTGAGCACCGTGTCGCCGACCTTGCCGGGCTCGATGACCAGGCGGCGGCTGTTGGACCCGGAGTCGCCCTCGATGGCGCCGGCCCAGGTGCCGAGGTACTTCCGGGGGACGTCCCCGGCCGCGCTCTCACTGGGACTGGGACTGGGGCTCGGGGTCGGGCCGCTGGTGGTCGGGCCGGTAGTCGGCCCGTCGGTGGTGGGG
>NZ_JBJHPC010000794.1:0-2607 GCF_045257485.1 Streptomyces sp. YS-3
GCCGTGGCGCAGATTGGCCCAGGCCGCCCGGTGGAAGGGCAGCGCTCCCCAGACGACGACGGGCGCGGCGAGGGTGAGGCTCAGCCACTGCCAGTTGTCGAACTGGAGCGAGGGCACCATGGCGAGCAGGACGACGGGCGCGGCGAGCAGGGCCGAGACCTGGAGCCGTCCGCGCAGTGCGGCGAGCGCCTGCGCGGACGGCTCCAGGTCTCGGCCCTGCTCGCCGCGCCCGTCGTCCTGCTCGCCATGGTGCCCTCGCTCCAGTTCGACAACTGGCAGTGGCTGAGCCTCACCCTCGCCGCGCCCGTCGTCGTCTGGGGAGCGCTGCCCTTCCACCGGGCGGCCTGGGCCAATCTGCGCCACGGCTCGGCCACCATGGACACCCTCGTCTCCGTGGGCACCCTCGCCGCCTTCCTCTGGTCGCTGTGGGCGCTGTTCCTCGGTGACGCGGGAATGCCAGGGATGCGCCACGGCTTCGACGCCACCGTCAGCCGCGCCGACGGCGCCTCCACCATCTATCTGGAGGTCGCCGCCGGCGTCGTCACCTTCATCCTGCTGGGCCGCTATCTGGAGGCCCGCTCCAAGCGGAAGGCGGGCGCGGCCCTGCGGGCGCTGCTCGAACTCGGCGCCAAGGACGTGGCCGTGCTGCGCGGGGGCCGCGAAGTCCGGCTGCCGATCGGCGAGTTGCGGGCCGGGGACCGGTTCGTGGTGCGGCCCGGCGAGACGGTCGCCACCGACGGCACGGTCGTGGAGGGCGCCTCCGCCGTGGACACGTCCATGCTGACCGGCGAGTCCGTCCCGGTGGACGTGAGCGCGGGCGACGGTGTCACCGGCGCCACCGTCAACGTCGGCGGCCGGCTCGTCGTCGAGGCGACCCGGGTCGGCGCCGACACCCAACTGGCCCGGATGGCCCGGCTCGTGGAGGACGCCCAGAACGGCAAGGCCGAGGTCCAGCGCCTCGCCGACCGCATCTCCGGCGTCTTCGTGCCGGTCGTGCTGCTCATCTCGCTGGGCACCCTGGTGGGCTGGCTGCTGGCCACCGACGACATCACCGCGTCCTTCACGGCCGCCGTCGCGGTCCTGATCATCGCCTGCCCGTGCGCCCTGGGGCTCGCGACCCCGACCGCGCTCATGGTCGGCACCGGCCGGGGCGCCCAGCTCGGCATCCTCATCAAGGGCCCCGAGGTCCTGGAGTCCACCCGCCGCGTCGACACCGTCGTCCTCGACAAGACCGGCACGGTCACCACGGGCCGGATGACGCTGTACGACGTGTACGCGGCGGACGGCACCGACGACAAGGAACTCCTGCGGTACGCGGGCGCCCTGGAGCACGCCTCCGAACACCCCATCGCCCGGGCGATCGCGGAAGGCGCCGCCGAGCAGGCGGGAGAGCTGCCCGTCCCCGAGTCGTTCCGCAACCTGCCCGGACGCGGGGTCGAGGGCGTGGTCGAGGGCCACACGGTCTTCGTGGGCCGGGGCGTGGAGCTGCCCGCCTCCCTCGCCGCCGCCAAGGAGGCCGCCGAGGCCGAGGGGCGTACGGCGGTCGTGGTGGCCTGGGACGGCGCCGCGCGGGGCGTGCTGACCGTCGCCGACGCGGTGAAGGAGACCAGCGCCGAGGCGGTGGCCATGCTGCGCGGCCTCGGACTGCGGCCGGTGCTGCTGACCGGGGACAACCGGGCGGTGGCCGAGGCGGTGGCGGCCCGGGTCGGGATCGCCGCCGAGGACGTCCACGCCGAGGTGCTGCCCGAGGAGAAGGTCGACGTGGTCAAGCGGCTCCAGGCCGAGGGCCGTTCGGTGGCGATGGTGGGCGACGGCGTCAACGACGCGGCGGCACTGGCCACCGCCGATCTGGGGCTCGCCATGGGCACCGGGACGGACGCGGCGATAGAGGCGTCCGACCTGACACTCGTCCGGGGGGACCTGCGGGTCGCGGCCGACGCCATCCGGCTCTCCCGGCGGACCCTGTCGACCATCAAGGGCAACCTGTTCTGGGCCTTCGGCTACAACGTGGCCGCGGTTCCGCTCGCCGCGGCGGGCCTGCTGAACCCTA
Source organism: Streptomyces sp. YS-3 (assembly GCF_045257485.1). Lineage (NCBI taxonomy): Bacteria > Bacillati > Actinomycetota > Actinomycetes > Kitasatosporales > Streptomycetaceae > Streptomyces > Streptomyces sp. YS-3. The sequence goes on from NZ_JBJHPC010000794.1 coordinate 2,051, forward strand.
TGATCGCGGGCGCGGCTATGGCGTTCTCCTCGGTCTTCGTGGTAACCAACAGCCTACGGTTGCGCTCCTTCACCTGATCTCCACAAAGAGAGCTAGATCACAGAGATTATGAGGTAACCATCGGACCGGTTCGGGAGTCTAAGTGGGCGATGCCGAGGATGTCTTGGGGGACGTCCATGGAATGTCTTGGGGGACGTTCCAGGCAGCGCGTTGGCCGGGGCACGTACCACGGGGAGCTTTGAGCGGCCCACCCGTGACGTACGTACCCCGGCAGACCGCCGGACTCCCGGCCGGATCCCGTGGGGGGAATCCGCACCGGGTATAGGGGAAGCGCCCCGCCCGCCAACCCGTGGGGGGATTGGTGGGCGGGGCGCTTCTGTGTTTTTTTGAGGCTCGGTTCGCCTCCGGGGCGCAAAAGCCTGTGTCGAGAGCCCGATCGTGCTCAGCCCTCCTTCGTCGGGCCTCCGCGCGTTCGGTCTCTCGACACAGGCGCGCCCCTTCGGCTCACTCGCCGGGGGTTGGGGGCATCCCCCAACCCCCGGCGAGTGAGCCGAAGG
>NZ_JBJHPC010000795.1:0-2592 GCF_045257485.1 Streptomyces sp. YS-3
CCACCGGCCCCCTCCCCGCGCTTCCGCACGCCGTCGGGGCCGGAGCCGAGGCGCTGCGGGCCGACGCCCAGCGGCAGACGCACGCCGCACCCGTGGCCGCCCGAGAACGTGGCCGGGAGGCGGCCGTCCCGCAGCGTCACGGCGCCGGTTACCGGGGTCCCGCCACCCGGCTCGACGCCGAGCGGGCGCGGCAGACGCGGATCGCCCTCGTCGGGGCCGTCACCGAGCGGTGGGCGCCCGAGCAGGCCGGTCCCGTGCACGAGAACTGGCGCCTCGCACCGCCGATCGGCCCCGCCACCGATCTGTGGGCGCTCGGCGCCCTGCTCTTCCGGGCCGTGCAGGGGCACGCGCCCTACCCGGAGGAGAACGCCGTCGAGCTGGTCCAGATGGTGTGCGGCGAGCCGCCCGCGTTCGCGGAGGAGTGCGGCCCGCTGCGGCCGGTCGTCGAGTCGCTGCTGCGCCAGGACCCCACCGAGCGGCCCGACTTCGAGGAGCTGCGCGGCTGGCTGCGCTCGATCGTGCGGTCCGCGCCCGAGCCGGACGTGGGCACCCAGGTCGTCCCGCTGCCCCCGGCCGACGCGACCCGGCTGCCGATCGTGCGCCGCCGCGGCGAGCTCGTCCGGCGCCGCCGCGGGGCCTTCGGCGAGCACGGCCGCCACCGCCAGCAGCGCCGTGCGCAGCCCCGCAGGGCCGAGCGGCGCCCCGCGGCGGAGGTACTTCAGGAGCCGCGCCGCGCCCCGTCCCGTACGCCCAAGTCCCGCCCGGCCGAGGCGCCTGCGCGCGCGCCCCGCTCGCTCGGCCGGACCCTCGTCCTGCTCGTCCTGCTGCTCCTGGCGGCGGCGCTCGCGTACGCCGTGTTCTTCATGCCCGAGTCAGGGACGAAGGACGGGAGCGACAACGGAGGCGCCCCGCCAGCCCGTACGGGCACCAGCGCGCCGCCGAGCACCCCCGCGACCGGCGAGGCCCCCCGCAGCGGTACGCCCTCGGCGCCCCGGACGCAGACCACCGCGCCCGGCGGGCAGCCGCCCGCCAAGGGCTATGTCCTGCGCACCGACCCGGAGGGCTTCCGGACGGCGGTCGACCCCTCCTTCCAGCGACGGCCCATCAACGACGCCGGACAAGTCCGTTATGTCGGCGGCGACTTCACCCTGCTGGTGGTGCCCGGCCGGGACGCGGTCAAGGACGTCGGCGCGGATCCACTGACGTACCAGCGGGACAAGGAGCGCGAGCTCCAGCCGTTCCGGGACTCGGCCTGGGCCACCGCCACGGGTCTGCGCCGTGTCGACGTCGGTCAGAAGGTCACCGCCGAGGGGCAGTTCACCTGGCGGGACAGTACGGGCCGTACGGTTTACGTCCGCAACCAAGTAATGATCATCAATGGCCGGTACCACCTGGTCGTGGTCATCGGCCCGGAGCCCCAGCGGGACAAGGTGAGCGAGATCTACGCGCAGGCCACGGCCGCCTACAGCGCCACTCGTTGAGGCTTCACCGGTTGCCTCAGACACATACCTCTTGGTAGGTGGCGCACAAGGTGCCCCCGAGGTTCCCTGGCCGGAATCCGCTCCGTAACCTTGCCCCTTAAGAACCGGCCGGGCGGGGGACGTGGAACAGAACCAGAGCAAGAGCGGCAAGGGCGCGGAAGCGGTGGCGAAAGGGCTGCTGCTGGCCGGGCGCTACCGCCTGGGCGACACCATCGGCCGCGGTGGCATGGGCAAGGTCTGGCGCGCCCAGGACGAGCTCCTGCACCGCACGGTGGCCGTCAAGGAACTGACGGCCGCGCTGTACGTGGCGGAGGCCGACCGTGTCGTGCTGCACGCGCGTACGCAGAAGGAGGCGCGGGCCGCCGCCCGGATCACCCACCCCGGCGTGGTCACCGTCCATGACGTGCTCGACCACGACAACCGCCCCTGGATCGTGATGCAGTACGTCGACGGGCCCTCGCTCGCCGACGCCGTGAAGGCCTCCGAGACCGGGCGGATCGAGGCCCGCGAGGCGGCCCGCATCGGACTGCACGTCCTGGGCGCCCTGCGTGCCGCGCACGCCGCGGGCGTGCTCCACCGCGACGTCAAGCCCGGCAACGTCCTGCTCGCCCGCGACTCGCGCGTCCTGCTCACCGACTTCGGGATAGCCGCCATCGAGGGCGACTCCACGATCACCCGGACCGGTGAACTGGTCGGCTCCATCGACTATCTGGCGCCCGAGCGGGTACGGGGAGGACAGCCCGGTCCCGCCTCCGACCTGTGGTCCCTCGGCGCCACGCTCTACACCGCGGTCCAGGGCGGCTCGCCCTTCCGCCGCTCCTCACCCATCTCCACCATGCAGGCGGTCGTGAACGAGGAGCCGGAGCCCGCCACCCACGCCGGCGCGCTCGCCCCGGTGATCACGGCTCTGCTGCGCAAGGACCCCGACGAGCGCCCCTCGGCCGAGGAGGCCGAGCGGATGTTCCTGGAGGCGATGGAGGGGCGCGAGCCGAAGGCCGCGCACGAGTACGTGCCGACCCGTCAGGTCTCCGAGGCGGAGCTGCGGGCGGCCACCGCCCCCGCGGGCTCCTCCGGCACGGTCCGCGCGCCCGTCCCCGAAGCGGTCACGCCC
>NZ_JBJHPC010000796.1:0-2577 GCF_045257485.1 Streptomyces sp. YS-3
GGGTCGGGGTCGGTCAGGCCCCGATCCGCCGGGGCGGGCGCGCGAACGGCGTGGGGTACGCGGCCGTCGCCACCCCGGGCGCGGCGGGCCGCGCGGAGACCTCGCGCAGCCGCCAGTGCCCCGGGGAGCCGTCGGCAGGGCCGTAGGAGACCTGCGGCCCGGCGGCCAGCCGGGAGTCCTCACAGAGGAGGATCTCGCCGGGCCCGGCCCGGTTGAGCAGCCGCTGACACAGGTCCAGGAGAGCCCCGTTGACGGACAGCGGGGTGCCGGGGCCGCCGGAGTCGCCGGGGGCGGAGCGGACCAGCGCCCGGCCGGTCGCCACGGCCGCGTGCAGGGTCAGACCCCGGCCGGGGGCGACCGCCTCCCGTACGGCAGCGGCTGCCCGCAGCGCGCGCAGGGCCGCGTCACCGCCCCGCGCGTCCTGGAACAGGCCGAGCGAGAGCGGTCCGAGGGAGCCGACGACCAGCCCGCCGAAGTGCTCGATCCGGGCACGCGTGACCGCGTCGGCCCGCTCCAGCATCTCGTCCTGGCCGGCCGCCTCGTCGAGCCCGGAACGGGGGTCGCCGCCGGAGCCGGGGCTGCCGCCCGGGGCGATCCCGGCCCGGACGAGGAGGACGCTCACCACCTCACGGCTCGTCACCTCCGTCCGTACGGAAGCCTGCTGGGGCACGGCCACCGGGCGCGCCGACGCCGTACGCTCCGGGGCCCGGCCGTGCCTGCGGTGGGTGGGGACGGCGGTCAGCGCGCGGCGCCGGTCACCGCGTTCGCACGGCTGGTCGGCGGCGGCGACGGGCGCGAGGGCGGCCGGCCGCGCGGGGGCCGGGCCCGCCGGGGCGAGGTCGAGGTCCAGCGACGGGTCGTGCGCGAGGATGGCGCGCTGGAGGCGGCGCAGCTCGTGGCCGGGCTCCAGACCGAGGTTCTCCACCAGGGTGGCCCGCAGGCGGTTGTAGACGGCCAGTGCGTGGGCCTGCCGCCCGCAGCGGTACAGCGCCAGCATCAGCTGACCCGAACTGCGCTCGCGCAGCGGCTCGGCCTCGACGGCGGACTCCAGCTCACCGAGGACCGCGTAGTGCTGGCCGCACGCGAGCCGCGCCTCGAAGTAGTCCTCCAGGACATCGCGCCGGGCGTTCTGCACGGCCGTGAGCTCGGGCCAGACGACGCCGGTCTCGGCGAGGTCCGCGAGGGCCGGGCCGCGCCAGAGGCGGAGCGCCGCCCCGAGGGACGCGACGGCCGCCTCGGGCCGCCCGCCCACGAGTTCGGCCCGGCCCTCGCGGACCTGGCGCCGGAAGACGTACAGGTCGATCCGGTCCGGGTCGGTGCGGATCAGATAGCCGGGCGCCCGGGTGACCAGCTCGGCGGCACCCTCCGCGGCCTCCGCGCCGTCGGGGCCGCTCTCGCCGAGGATGCCGCGCAGGCCCCACACCGCGTTCTGGAGGATCTTGCGTGCCGTCGGCGGGGTGCTGTCCGGGCGCCAGAGCGCCGCCAGCAGCCGGCTCGTGGGGACGACCTGGTTGGCGTGGAGCAGCAGGAAGCCCAGCGTGGCCCGCTGCTTGACGCCCCCCAGAGGGACCCGCCGTCCACCGGACATCACCTCCAGCGGGCCCAGCATCCGAAAGCGCATAACTCCCCCAGTCCTGTGCACCATCGCGCCGTATTGACGTGCCGAGGAGATTACAAACCGGAATCCCGGTTTGTCAAAGCTATGATATGCGAGCCAATCCACCCAAAATCGCCAGCGGATTGTGAAGTCGCCCGCGCCCGCGTTCAGGGGAACCGTACGACAAGTTTGTTTCAGCGGCCGTGCGGGGGAGGCGGCGGCCCCCCGGCTGCCCTCGGGCCGTCCCCCGGGCCTTCCCCGGGCCTCCCCGGGCTGAAGCGGGCCCCTCCGGGCGGGGATCCGTGTCGTACGCGACAGCCCGCCACGACGGTCCCGACTGGCAGTTGCCGACGGTTCACGGCCATCTACGGGGAATTCGGGGATTCCGGTCTGCCTCGACCCGGAATGCATTCCCGCGACCGGACAACCGATCCCCCGGATCACCGGCCGGGGCCCAAGTCAACCTCTGAGGCATTTCCCGCAATTCCCCGCGCCGGAACGCCGCCAGGGGCGGAACTCACCCATGGTCCGCCCCGACTCCCCTGCCCAGCAAGGGCCTTGGGGCCTATCCGGTACCCGGCACTCCCCGTTGGCTTACCGGACGGTGGACAACTGCGGAGTAACGCTGGATACGGTCTCTCCAGGATGCTTCGAGGGTGGAGCTGTACAAACCACAGGGCGTTTCGCTCTCGATCTTTCCGCTTCAGCACCCGCAAGTTGAGGAGCAGTCGTCGTGCGCAAGGTGCTCATCGCCAACCGTGGCGAAATCGCTGTCCGCGTTGCCCGGGCGTGTCGGGACGCCGGGATCGCCAGCGTAGCCGTCTACGCCGATCCGGACCGGGACGCTCTGCACGTCCGCGCGGCCGACGAGGCATTCGCTCTGGGCGGTGACACCCCGGCCGCCAGCTACCTGGACATCGCCAAGGTCCTGCAGGCCGCCGCCGACTCCGGCGCGGACGCCATCCACCCCGGCTACGGCT
>NZ_JBJHPC010000797.1:0-2574 GCF_045257485.1 Streptomyces sp. YS-3
GCCCCACAGCACGAGCGCCCAGCCACCGGCGAGCAGCCCCAGGAGCGTCACACAGGTGAGGACCAGGCCGCAGCAGGACCACAGGACCACGCCCGTACGGTCCCGGTCGCCCGTTGCCGGGGCGCGCTCGCGTCGGCGGGCGTCCAGTGACCACACCTGGGCGCACCGCGCGAAGACGAGGTAGACCGCGGTGATGCGGAAGATGGTGTCGCCCGCGTTGAGGACGTTCTCGTTGCGGTGGTCGAGGGAGAGGACGCCGACGAGGAAGAGCAGCGAGGCCGTGCGGGTGCGCCACCCGACCAGGAGGGCCACCGCGACGGCCGCCGAGAGCAGGTAGAACACCTCGAACCAGAGCTCGCTCCCGGACCAGCGCAGCACGCTGAACCCATGGCTCCGGTCGAGCGCGTGCTCCGCGAGGTGCCAGCTCCAGGGCGCGTCCGGGCCCCAGATCCTCTCGCGGCGCCAGAACTCGTGGACGAGCAGCAGCAGCCAGATCGCGGCCATGCCGATCCGTACGGCCGCGCTCTGATGGGCCCATACCCGAGGGTCGCACGCCCTGCCGAGGATGCGGTCGAGCGTCGACTCGCCTTTCTCGGCGCCGGGTTGGGGTGGGGGTCTCATGACGTACGCCCCTCGGCGAGGTCGGCGGCGCCCACCGGCCACCAGGGGTAGACGCGCACCACCGGCGCGGTGCGGGCGGCGCGCGTCTTCCACGGTGGCGGTGGGACGGTGGTGTCGGTCGAGCGGAACTGGATCCGTTCGAGGCGCGCGCCGTCCGGGGTGGCGGGCATCCGGGACAGGGCGAGGCGCTTGAGGTACTGCTCGCTGTCGAGCCCGGCCGAGCCGATGGGCCGCTGCTGGGGGTCGTGCGCGGCAAGCATCTTCGTCCAGGCGGTGGCGAGTTGCTGGCGTACGCGGCTGGGCAGGGGGTTTCCGCGCAGCTCGGCCAGGTCCCGCGCGGTCAGGTCCCGCCAGGGGCCGTTGTGGATGGTGCCGTCCGCCGTGCGCAGTTCGACGCGGGCGGAGACCGCCGTCATGGTGCGGGTGATGTCGGGCGCGAAGAGCTGCCAGCTCTGGGAGAACTCGGGCGCCATATACGCGTTGACGGTGTCGCCGATGGCGTCGGTGGCCGCGTTGCGCGGGGCGAGGTGCAGAAAGGTCGCGCCGGTGTGGACGAGCAGTCCGACGGCGACGGCGCCCGCCGAGACGACGACGGCCAGCCGCTGCCCCGGCGTCAACTCCCGCAGACTCTCGTGCGGATCGGGGCCGGGATGCTCGGCACGCGGTGCGGTCTCAGGAGCCATCGCGCGTCCCCTCCCCGCCACCGGCCGCCTTCACGGCCGCCGCGCAGTCCGGGTTGTCGTCGAACGCCTTCCGCAGCTTCGGATCCGCCCGGAGGTCGTCGGCGGGGCCCTTGTAGGCGCTGACCGTCCTCAGGGAGGAACCCGCCGCGTCCAGCGCGGACTTCAGCGACTTCTCGTCGGTGACCTCGGCCCGGGAGAGCGTGGTGACCGCCTCGCCCACCGACGTACGCGCCGTGTCCAGCCGGGCCAGGGCCGTGCCCAGCGCGCCGGCGCCGCCGTCGACCGGCGGGGCCCCGTCCTTCTGGAGGTCCGTGCGGAGCGCCCCGAGCCGCTGGGAGAGCGCGGTGAGGAAGGCGACCAACTGCCCCTTGGCGCGTGCCGGCTGGGTCCGGTCGACCGTGGGCACCGCGAGTCCGGCGCCGCTGTCCGTCAGGTGCGCGCAGACCCCGCCCGCCCAGTCCACCTCGGGGGGCGGCTGCGCCGAGGAGCCGCACGCGGTGGCCGGTGCGGTGACGGCGGCGAGCAGCGCGAGGCTCGCCGCGGCCCGCTTCATCTGTCGAGGAAACACGGCTCTCACTCCTTGCCCTGGTCGGTCGGGGCGCCAGGTGCCCGCTGGAAGGTGTCGAGGGAGGCGATCCGCCAGGTGCCGTCCCGGCGGACCGCGTCGACGGCGAACATCGCGGCGGCGACGGTGGTGGAGCCGCCCTTGCCGGTACGGGTACTGGTCTGGTCGGCGAAGACCAGGACACGGGCCCGGTCCCCGTCGATGACCTCGACGCCGCTGTCGGTGACCGTGGTGGTCAGCACGAGCTTCTGCCTCGGCCCCTGTTCGCGGACCGGCCCCATCAGGCTCCGGTACTGCGTGACGGCAGCGCCGGTCAGCCGTTGTGTGGCCGCCGCCTCGGTCCTGGCCGGGTCGGTGTGGTCGTACGAGAAGATCCCCTGCACGGCCTCCTCGACGGCTCCCTTCACCTCGCTGGTCCGGGCGGTGTCGGCCAGCGCGGTGTTGCGTCCGGCGCTGTCCCTGTCGCCGTGTCCGCCCTGTCCGCCCTGGATGTGGGCGAGGACGGAGAACGCGGCGAGCAGCACGGCCAGGGCGGCGAGGGCCGAGGCCCGGGCCGGGAACCTCTTCCTGACCGGCCGGACCGCATGCCCGGACCCGGACTCGGATCCGGGTTTGGACTCGGGCTTGGACTCGGGTGCTGTCCCCAGTCCGGGTTTCCTGCCGGCGCGATCGAGGGGCAGGGCGGTGGGCGGGCGGGCCGCGGCC
>NZ_JBJHPC010000798.1:0-2567 GCF_045257485.1 Streptomyces sp. YS-3
ACGTATGGCGGTGCGTCCGGGGTTGTGGGCGGTGAGGGTCCGGGCCGGGGCCATGCCCCGGCGGGGGGTCAGGGTTACGGCCCTGGACCGGGTGGTGAGACGTACGSCGCCGGAGCGGGTACGGCGGCGTACGGCCCTGGTCCGGGGGCTGAGACGTACGGACCCGGGCCGAACACTCAGGCATACGGGCCCGGACCGGGGAATGAGGCGTACGGACCCGGACCGGGGAGCGAGGCGTACGCGCCCGGACCGGGCGGTGAGGCCTACGGACCCGGACCGGGCAGTGAGACGTACGGGCCCGGGCCCGGCGCCAGTCGGCGGGTCGGGACGCCGGCCCGGGGGACGCGGCTGCCCGAGGACGTCGAGCACGCGCGCGCGGACGACGGGGCCGCGTCCCGGCGGCGCGGCGGGATCGGGGCCTGGGCGCGGCGGCTGACCGGCGGCCGGCCCGAGTCCGGGTACGAACCGGCGCCGCCCGAGGCCGTCGCCGCCGCCCTGCCGGGCAGCGCCCCGCCCGCGCCCGAGCGGTGGCCCGACCCGGCCGCGCTGCTGCTGACCGCGCTCGGCCCCGGTCCGAGGCTATGGGAGCGCCGCCCCGGGCACCCGGAGGAGCTGGCGATCCGGGTCGGCACGGCGGACCGCGGCGAGCTGGCGGCCGTGCCGGTGACCGTCGGGCTGCGGGAGGTGGGCTCGCTGGGGCTCGCCGGGCCCCGCGCGCGGCTGAACGGGCTGGCGAGGGCGGCCGTGGCCCAGCTCGCCGCGCTGCACGCGCCGACCGACCTGGAGATCGTCCTCATCAGTACGGAGCGTGGCCGCAGCCTCCAGACGCGTACGGCGGAGTGGGGCTGGCTCGGCTGGCTCCCGCATGTGCGTCCCGGGCACGGCCAGGACTGCCGACTGCTCCTGGCGTACGACCGCGAGCAGGCCACCGCCCGTACGACCGAGCTGGTGCGGCGCCTGGACGACAGCCCGCTGGGGCCCGGCTGGGCGTCCGCCGACGCGGCGGCCGTGGCCGACGCCACCCGCCGCTACTCGGGCCCGTACACGGTGGTGATCGTCGACGGCGATCCCGGCTCGTCCGTGCTGCGCGAGACGACGGCCCGGCTCGCCTGCGCCGGGGGCGCGGCCGGCATCCATCTGCTCTGCCTCGCCGAGACGCCGCCCGCCTCGCCCGTGTCGCCGGTGGAGGCGACGTACGAGTCGGCGTGCGCGGTCTCGCTCCCGTTCCGCGAGTGCGGGGCGGCGGCGCTGCTCAGCGGGGACGTGGCGACGGCGCTGCGGCTGCTGCGCACGGCGGGCGGGCGCCCCGCCGGGCACGGCGCACTGGCGGTGGTGGACGCGGTGTCGGTGGCCTGGGCGGAGCGCTTCGCGCGGGCCCTGGCGCCGCTGCGGGCGGGCGACGGGACGACGGCGCCCGGCCGGCCTCCGGTGGCGCTGCCGCCCTCGTCCCGGCTCCTCGACGAACTGGGCCTGGCGCGGGCCACCCCGGCGTCCTTGATGGCGCGCTGGGAGTCGGCGCCGGACGGCGCCGCGGTGCTCGGCGCCGGGCCGCGCGGTCCGGTCGGGGTCGATCTCGCTTCCGACGGACCGCATCTGCTGGTCGAAGGCCCGGCGGGCAGCGGGCGTACGGAGCTGCTGCGGGCGGTCGCCGCGTCGCTGGCGGCGGGGGCGCGGCCGGACCGGCTGGCGCTCGTACTGGTCGACGGGGCGGGCGGCGAGCGCGGCGAGGGGCTGCGCCCCTGCACCGAACTCCCCCACGTCTCGACCTACCTGGTGGCCTCGGACCCGGTCCGGATGCGGGAGTTCGCGCAGGCGCTGGGGGCGGAGCTGAAGCGGCGGTCGGAGCTTCTGGGGGAGCTGGGATTCACGGAGTGGCTCGCGCGGCAGGAGCCGGGGCAGGAGGCCGAGGAGGTGGCGGGGAGGATGGTGAGTCCCCGGCCGCCGGCCCCCGGTGAGCAGCAGGCAGAGGGGGACGCGCAGTCCACGAGCACGCTGCGGCTGCGCCCGCTGGGGCGTACGCGCACGGAGGCGGGGCCGCCGGTGCTCGCGCGCCTCGTCGTCCTGGTCGACGACTTCGACGCGCTGCTCGCGCCCGCGCTGGGCAGCCCCGGGCGGCCCGCCGCGGGGTCGGTGGTGCGGGCGCTGGAGGCGGTGGCGCGGGACGGGGAGCGGCTGGGGGTCCACCTGGTGGCCACGTCGGCGCGCCCGGAGCGTACGGCGGAGACGGAGCTGGCGCGGAGGGCCCGGCAGGTGGTGCGGCTGGACGCGCCCCCGCCCGTCCCCTCCCCGGAGGAGCCGTCGCCGGGGCGGGGGCGGCTGTTCGGCCTGGACGGCTCGGTGACACCGTTCCAGGGCGGCCGGGTCACGGGCCGGATACCCCGCACGGCGACGCTGCGGCCGACGGTGGTACCGCTGGAGTGGGAGCGGATGGGCGATCCGCCGGCCCGGCGCCCGGTCCGGGAGCTGGGGAACGGGCCGACGGATCTGGCGTTGCTGGCGAGTGCGTTGGAGAGGGCGGGGCGGGTAGTACAGGCGACGACCCCGTCGAGCCTGTAACCCCGGGGTGC
>NZ_JBJHPC010000799.1:0-2566 GCF_045257485.1 Streptomyces sp. YS-3
CCCTCCTTCCGTCCCCGCTCCACATACGACTCCACCCGGTCCCGGTGCGCGGCCGAGATCACCGGCCCGACCACCGTCCCCGGCGCCGAGGGGTCACCCACCGGCAAGTGGCGGGCGTACCGGGCCAGTTGGCGTACCAGCTCGTCGTGGAGCGACCGGTGGACCAGGACCCGCGTCGGCGCCGTGCAGATCTGGCCGCTGTAGAACGAGAACGTCGTGCCGATGCCCCGCACCGCCGAGTCCAGGTCCGCGTCCTCGAACACCACCGCCGCGCCCTTGCCGCCCAGCTCCATCAGCTGGCGTTTCATGCCCCGGCCGCACACCTCCGCGATGCGCTGCCCGACCGCCGTGGAGCCGGTGAAGCTGACCATGTCGACGTCCGGGGAGTCCACGGCCGCCTCCCCGACGGCCGGGGCGGAGCCGGTGACCACGTTCACCACGCCCGGTGGCACCCCCGCCTCCGCGAGCGCCTCGGCCATGCGGAAGACCGAGAGGGGGTCCTGCGGGGCGGGCTTCACGACCACCGTGTTGCCCATGGCGAGCGCGGGCGCGACCTTGCCCGCCGGGTTGGCCCAGGGGTTGTTGTACGAGGTGACGCAGGTGACCACGCCCACCGGCTGCCGTACCGCGACCGCGCCGAAGACGCCCGCCCCGCCCATCGGGCCGGCCTCGTTGATCTGCGGCGGGACGGCGCTCTCGACCGGCTCCAGGGCGCCCTTCGCGTACCGCCGGAAGCGAGCCACGCCCACGGCGACCTGCATTCCGCGCGCGGTGGCGGTGGTGGCGCCGCTCTCGGCGCGGGCGAGTCCGGCGTACGGGGTGAACTCGCGCTGGATGATGTCGGCCGCCCGGTCGAGGATCGCGGCGCGCTGTCCCGGGGCGGTGCGGGACCAGCCGTCGAAGGCCTGGCGCGCGGCGGACGCCGCCGCGTGGACCTGGGCGCGGCTCGCCTCGGGGGCCAGGCCCACCACCTCCTCGGTGGCGGGGTCACGGATCTCGTACCGTCCGTCGTCGGGCTCGACCCACTCTCCGCCGATGAACAGCTTCGGCTCGTACCGGCTCACTTGACCGACACCGTCCTCGTGTCGCGGCCGGAGCGCAGGACCGTACCCGGCACGGCGCCGGTCACCACGTCGTCGCGGATCGTCTCGACGCCGTTGACGCGGACCGAGACGACGCCGATCGCCTTGGAGTCCAGGCGCGGGCTCCTTCCCGGCAGGTCGTGGACGAGGGTGGCGGGGCCGGCCGCGACGCGTTCGGGGTCGAAGAGGACGAGGTCGGCGTGGTAGCCCTCCTCGATCCGTCCGCGCTCGCGCAGCCCGAACAGCCGGGCCGGGTCGTCGCTGAGCATCTTCACGGCCTGTTCGAGGGGCACCAGACCGCGTCCGCGCAGACAGTCCCCGAGGAAGCGGGTGGTGTAGGGGGCGCCGCACATCCGGTCCAGATGGGCGCCCGCGTCGGAGCCGCCGAGCAGCACGTCCTCGTGCTCCCAGGTCTCCCGGCGCAGGGCCCAGCTGGCCGGGTCGTTGTCGGTGGGCATCGGCCACAGCACGGTCCGCAGCCGGTCGTTGGCGCAGATCTCGACCAGGCAGTGGAAGGGGTCCTGGCCGCGTTCGGCGGCGATGTCGCGCACCACGCGTCCGGTGAGCGAGGCGTTGGCCTCGGAGTAGGTGTCGCCGATGACGTACCGGCCGAAGTCGGCCAGGCGCCGGAAGACCCCGGCCTCCTTGCTCTCGGCGCGGCGCAGCATCTCGGCGCGTACGGCCGGTTCGCGCAGCTTCGCGATCCGCTCGGGGACGGGGAGGTCGAGGATCTCCCCCCAGCCGGGGATGAGGTTGAGGGCGCAGAAGGTGCCGAGCGACATGTTCATCGGGGTGAGGATCGGCATGGTCAGCGCGACGATCCGGCCGCCCGCGCGGCGGGCGCGCTCACTGGCGGCGAGCTGGCGCGGGACGCGTTCGGGGACGGCCGCGTCGATGGTGAGCACGTTCCAGTTCAGGGGGCGGCCCGCGGCGGCCGACATCCGCACCAGGAGGTCGATCTCCTCGTCCGCGAACTGGTCGAGGCATCCCGCCACGATCGCCTCGATCTGGGTGCCCTCGTGCTGCCCGACCGCCCGCGCGAGGGCGATGAGCTCGGCGGGCCGGGCGTGCCGGGAGGCGACGGGGCGGCCGTCGCCGTCGGAGTGGGTGGACGACTGGGTGGTGGACAGGCCCCAGGCGCCCGCGTCCATGGCGTCGTGCAGGAGGCGCAGCATCGCGTCGAGCTGGGTGGGGGTGGGCTCGCCGCCGACGGCGTCGGGGCCCATGACGTAACGGCGGAGCGCGCAGTGGCCGACCATGAACCCGGCGTTGACGGCGATGCGTCCTTCGAGGGCGTCCAGATACTCCCCGAACGTCGACCAGCTCCAGTCGACCCCGTCCTCCAGGGCCTTGAGCGCCATGCCCTCCACCCGGGCCATCATCCGCCGGGTGTAGTCGGCGTCCTCGGGGCGGTCGGGGTGGAGGGGGGCCAGGGTGAAACCGCAGTTGCCGCCGGCGACGGTGGTGACGCCGTGGTTCATGGA
>NZ_JBJHPC010000800.1:0-2562 GCF_045257485.1 Streptomyces sp. YS-3
CCACCCCCGGCTGCAGCGCCCCGCCGAAACCTCCCACGCCATCGCCTTGCCCTAACGTGGTCCCCGCGCACGCGGGGGTGATCCCCTCTGCCTCGCGCGTCGTTACGCGGAGGCCTAGAGCGCACCCCGCAGGTGCAGGGACCACTTCGTCCGGGCCGGTGACCGGCCCCGGGCCGACGGTTCACCCGGGTCTTCGTGAGAGACCGCCCTCCTGCGGACGCCCATGAATGCGAGCCGTGCCGTCCCGTTCCACCTTCAGACAGGGATGGCTGGAGGTGCCTGTCGGCCGCCGCACAACCTGGCACAGATACACCAGCGTCGACCTAACTACGGGTGGCTACCTTTGCTCACGTAGGGTAGTTATGCTTCGTCATCCCCGCACTCGCATATCCATGGGAGCAGCATGAGACTCCACACCGGACGCGCTGCGTCACGATTCCTCGCCGGGCTCGCCCTCTGCGGATCGTTTCTGCTCAGCGCAGGGCCGAATGGTGCACCCGCAGCAGCGTCCGGCGCCGCACCGCGGGCGGCGGCCCTGGTGACACAGGCCAAGTACGCCGGTCAGGTGCGCGAGCGGGCCGACTTCCTCATGGCGAGGACCTACCGCGAGTTCCCTACCTACGCACAGCAGCACGAGAAGCCCTTCGACTGGGGCACCGACGGCTGCTCACCCCCCACCCCTCGCCTGTGGGCGCAGGTCTTCCATGACGCATGCCTCATCCACGACTTCGGCTACCACAACTACGGCGGACAGCGCCTGCGCCTGGACCCCACCGAAGCCCGACGCACGAGCATCGACGACCGTCTCCTTGAGGAGATGCTCCGGATCTGCCACGACCGGCCGGGCGCTCTCGCGAACTGCCCTGGCACAGCGCGGACGATGTACCAGGCCGTACGGCAGTACGGCGGCCCAGCCTTCTACGCTGAGTAGGAGTTGCGCGGGACTTCGCCAACTCTCACATTGAGTCGATCCCCTGCGTGCACGGCACCGGCCAGGGAGGGCGAACAGACCGGGCTCAGGCCGCTACGGCCGATGCCACCAAAATCCCATCGCTCCCCCCTGACCGGATACGGGCCCGGCCGCTTCGCCCGGGCTTCATCCACCTGGGCCAAGGGAGCCGGTCATGTCGACACGCAACACGATGCTGCGCAGCCTGCACGATGTCGGGTTGGCCGCCTGGTTCGGCGGCTCCCTCATGGGCGCGGTCGGCCTGAATGGTGCCGCCCGCGACGGCCACCACAGCGAGGATCGCCAGCTCCGGCTGGGCGAAATGGACCCCCGTCAACGCCGCGGCGATCGCCACGCACCTGTTCGGCTCCGGCGGTCTGCTCGCCGCCTCCGCCGGTCTCCGCGACGATCACCTCGGCCGCGAGGCGGCCGACCCCCGGGATGGTGTCGAGCAGGTCCAGGTCCTGCTCCCGCTCGGTCATCAGGAGCGCGATGCGCGCGTCGAACGCGCCTGTGGTGGACCGCAGTCTGTCGATCTCGTCGAGGTAGTGACGGATCATGAAAGCGTGGTGGTCGGTGAAGTCCCCGTCCATGGCCTCAATCAGGGCAGGGATCTTGGCACGGGCCTTGCCGACGGCGAGGCCCTCGAGCTGTTCAGGGTCGCGCTCGCCAGCGATCAGCGCTTCCAGGATGGCCCGGCCGGAGGCGCCGACCACGTCGGTCAGGACCGAGGTGAGTTTCATGCCGGTGTCCTCGAGTTCCTTCTCCAGCCGCTGGGCCTCCCAGCCGGCGGCACGGACGATCTCGGTGCGCCTGCGGGTCAGGCCCCGCAGCTCGCGGACCGCACGCTCGGGCACGAAGGACGCCATGACCATTCCGGATGCGCCGGCCCGGGCCAGGAACGCCGCGTCGTTTGGGTCGGTCTTGCGACCCCGGATGCCCCTGAGATGGGCAGGGTTGACCAGCATCAGGTTCAGGTGTGGTTGCAGCAGGTAGTACGCACTCCGCCAGTAGTCGGATGTCGCTTCCATGACCAGCACCTCGACCTGACGCTCGACCAACCATGCCAGTGTCGCCGTAGCTCGGCCCGCGTGGTGCCGAACCGCTCGGTCTCCAGACTCCACGTCCCGGTCCGCGCCGGGCCGGGGGTGCGCGCACAGGACAGCAGGAACCACTTGCCCAAGTCCACCCCCGTGGAGCGCAGATGGATTACCTCGTCCTTCACGTCCTGCCGCTTCACGACCTACTCCCGACTGCCGCACCCGACCGAGCAGAGTGGGCGCCCCGGAGAGGTCAAGGAAGGAATCGGAATCTGACACACGTGCTCCAGGCAGCGAAGGACACTGCTGCGGCGACAATCCGTGGCCCCCTGGCTGACCCCCAACGCCATCCTGGCAAACGAGTTCACTGACATCGCAGAGCTATCGGCTGACCGGGACACCCACCACTAGTTTCCTCGTCTCCGAGGTGATCAGCGCAGCCACTCAGGCGTTCCTGGCAAGATTTTCGTAGCCGAAGCCACTTTCCCAAGTACGCCGACATGAGTCGCCGCACCGTATCGCGGCATCTACTCGCTCGTGCGAACCGACCGCCCGGGCGTCAGTGTCGGGGAC
>NZ_JBJHPC010000009.1:0-38229 GCF_045257485.1 Streptomyces sp. YS-3
GGGAGGGGCTCGGGCTGGGCGACATGCCGCCGCCGAACACCTTCTCACCGATCGGCTCGGGCGTCGGGAAGTCGACGGCCGGGGCGCCGTTCAGCGCCTGCTCCATGTAGTCGTGCCAGATGGTCGACGGGAAGGACGCACCGTGGATCTTCTTCTGGCCACCGGTCCCGTACATCGACAGGAATTCGCGCTTCTTGCTGCTCTCGTTGTCGTCGAGGCGGTACATGCTGACCGCGGTCGACAGCTGCGGCGTGTACCCCACGAACCACGCGGAGCGGTTCTCGTCGGTGGTACCGGTCTTGCCCGCCACGTCCCGGCCGCTGAGCTTGGCGTTGGTGCCGGTGCCCTTCTCGACCACGTTCTTCAGGACGTCCGTCACATTGTCGGCGACCGCGGCGGAGAAGGCGCGGTACGCCTTGTCCTCGTGCTTGTAGATGACGCCGCCCCGGCGCATGACCTTCTCGACCGAGTAGGCGTCGTGGTGCATCCCGCTGGTGGCGAAGGTGGCGTAGGCGCCGGCCATCCGGATTGCGCTGGGGGAGGAGGTGCCGATGGAGAACGAGGGCACGGTCGAGGACGCGAGGCTGTCCTTACGGAGCCCCACCGCCAGGGCCACGTCCTTCACCTTGTCCGTGCCGACATCCATGCCGAGCTGGACATAGGGCGTGTTCGCCGACTCCTGCATCGCGTACCGCAGGTCGATCGCATAGCTCGGCGGGTTGTACGACTGGTTGCCGTCGTTGGTCTGGCTCCAGGGATCGCCGTTCTCGTTGGTCCACACGCTCCCGTCGTAGTTCGTGATCTTCAGCTTGTTCATGCCGCTGTAGATGCTCTTCGGGGAGACAGGAGTGCGCTGCGACTCGCCCTGCTCCTTGGGACCCTTCGGGTCGCGCTTGCCGTACTCCATGGCGGCGGCCAGGACGAACGGCTTGAAGGTCGAGCCGACCTGCGCACCGGTCTGGTCGGCGTTGTTGGTGAAGTGCTTCGTCGCGTCCTCACCGCCGTAGATCGCCTTGATGGCTCCCGTCTTGTTGTCCACGGAGGCGGCACCGAACTGGACGAAGGTGTCGAGCTTGGGCCGCTTCTTCGCGTCGATGTTCTCCTTGCGGACCTTCTTCACGACCCCTTCGAGCGCCTGGACCTTCTTCTTGTCGAAGGTCGTGTGGATCTCGTAGCCACCCTTGTCCAGGTCGCTGGCGCTGATGCCCTGGGTGTTGTTGTTGACGAAGTACGCCTTGGAGAGGCTGACCAGATAGCCGATCTGCCCGCTGAGCTGCGCGTTCTTCTTCGGCTTGTCGGGCATCGGGAAGGTCTTGTACTTCGCCCGCTCGGCCGCGGGCAGATGGCCGTCCTTCACTTCCTCGTCGAGGATCCAGGCCCACCGGCTCATGGCGTTCTTGGTGTTCTGCTGCGGGGTGGCGGCCGGATCGATCTCGGTGGCGCCGGCGGGGTCGAAGTAGGTGGCGCCCTTGAGCAGCGAGGCGAGGAACGCGCACTGGCTGGGATCGAGGTCCTTTGCGTCCTTGCTGTAGTACGTGCGGGCCGCGGCCTGCAGACCGTAGGCACCGCGTCCGTAGTAGGCGGTGTTCAGATAGCCCGCCATGATCTCGCTCTTCTTCTTGGTCGCGCCGACCTTGATGGAGATGAAGAGCTCTTTGAACTTACGGGTCAGGGTCTGCGACTGGTCGTCGAGCCGGGCGTTCTTCACGTACTGCTGGGTGATCGTGGAGCCACCCTGGGTGTGGCCGCCCTTGGCCATGTTCACCAGGGCGCGCGCGATGCCCTGGGGGTCGACGCCGGAGTCGGTCTCGAAGGTCTTGTTCTCCGCCGAGATCACCGCGTACCGCATGGCGGCGGGGATCTTCTCGTAGGCGATGATCTGGCGGTTGACCTCGCCGCCGGTCGCGACCATCTGGGACCCGTCGGCCCAGTAGTAGACGTTGTTCTCGGCCTGGGCGGCCTGGGCCACGTTCGGGACGCTCACCGTCCAGTAGGCGATGCCGATCGCGATCACCAGGGTGCCGAGGAAGCCCAGGCACAGCCCGCTGACCAGCTTCCACGAGGGCATCCAGCGCCGCCACCCGCGCTTGTTGTAGCGCGGGTAGTCGATAAAGCGCTTCTTTCCGGGCCTCCGGTCGCCGGGGCCGGATCCGCCGCGGCGCCCGCCCGGGCCGGCCGGGCCACCGCCGCCGGGCCCGTCGGCCCGTCTGCGTCCGCCCCGCTGGGCGGCCCGCCGGGACTCGGCGSGCCCATTGGCCTGCCGCTGCTCTCCGTACGCGCCGGAGGGGGACCCTGTGACCGAGTCCCGGGCGGGGGCCGCCCGGCGGCCGGACGGCTGCTGGGCAGCCCGTCGGGCCGCCGCGCGGCCCCCGCCTTGCGACTCCGGCGGTTTGCGACGGTGCTCGCTCATCGAACGACTACTCCTCGGGCAGGCGAGAGCGCCTGGAAGCGACTGGTGAGTTCCGGTCCCCCCGACAGACGGACCAGCCCTGCGCCGGGCCCGTCCGCCGTGCACCCGGTATGCCGATGGCGCGGTACGCGCCGACGCCCCCTGACGTCACTCGGCTCCCGGTGATCTGCATGCCGCACAGACTACGCACGGTCAAAACCAGCCTAGGGCCGAAGTTCACCCCAAATCAGGCAACTTGCTTCCCATGAATTGACGATGTGACGCCGTTCACCATGGCCCCCCTTGTCGCGGAGGCCCCGTCGTTCTATCGTCAGGATGTATCGAGTCGATACATCAGCACGGCATAAAGGTCCGCGGCGGCAGAGGAGGCGAAGGGTGAGCAGACGCTCCGGCATCCTCGAATTCGCCGTACTCGGCCTGCTTCGCGAGGCCCCGATGCACGGGTACGAGCTGCGCAAGCGGCTCAACACCTCACTGGGGATCTTCCGGGCCTTCAGTTACGGGACCCTCTACCCCTGCCTCAAGACGCTGGTCGCGAGCGGCTGGTTGATCGAGGAACCGGGCAGCGCTCCCGAGGACGCTCTCGCCGCTTCACTCGCAGGGCGCCGGGCCAAGATCGTCTACCGGTTGACGGCGGAGGGGAAGGAGCATTTCGAAGAACTGCTCTCCCACACCGGCCCCGACACCTGGGAGGACGAGCACTTCGCGGCACGTTTCGCCTTTTTCGGGCAGACGGAGCGCGAGGTGCGGATGCGCGTGCTGGAAGGTCGTCGCAGCCGGCTGGAGGAGCGCCTCGAGAAGATGCGCGCCTCCCTGGCCCGTACGCGCGAGCGCCTGGACGACTACACGCTTGAGCTGCAGCGACACGGCATGGAGTCCGTGGAGCGCGAAGTGCGCTGGCTGAACGAGCTCATCGAGAGCGAGCGGGCGGGGCGGGATCAGCGATCCGGCCCGGCCACCGGCTCCGCTCAGCAGGACCACACATCAGGAGAGACGGGCGGCCTGCCCCGGCTTCGGGACAGCACCCGGCCGGATCCGTCCGAGGACACCGCCAACTGAAGGCCCTGCGTCCGCAGGACTTCGTCGAGAACACACAGGGAGCAACCGGAATGGGTTCGGTTCGCGTAGCCATCGTCGGTGTAGGAAACTGCGCCGCCTCGCTGGTGCAGGGCGTCGAGTACTACAAGGACGCCGACCCGGCGGGCAAGGTGCCGGGTCTGATGCACGTCCAGTTCGGCGACTACCACGTCAAGGACGTGGAGTTCGTGGCCGCGTTCGACGTGGACGCCAAGAAGGTCGGCCTCGACCTCGCGGACGCCATCGGCGCCAGCGAGAACAACACCATCAAGATCTGCGACGTCCCGAACAAGGGCGTCACGGTCCAGCGTGGACACACCCACGACGGCCTGGGCAAGTACTACCGCCAGACCATCGAGGAGTCCTCCGAGGCCCCGGTCGACGTGGTCCAGGTCCTCAAGGACAAGCAGGTCGACGTTCTGGTCTGCTACCTCCCCGTCGGCTCCGAGGTCGCTGCGAAGTTCTACGCGCAGTGCGCCATCGACGCCAAGGTCGCGTTCGTCAACGCCCTTCCGGTCTTCATCGCCGGCACCAAGGAGTGGGCGGACAAGTTCACCGAGGCGGGCGTCCCGATCGTCGGCGACGACATCAAGTCCCAGGTCGGCGCCACCATCACGCACCGCGTCATGGCGAAGCTCTTCGAGGACCGCGGTGTCCGCCTGGAGCGCACCATGCAGCTGAACGTCGGCGGCAACATGGACTTCAAGAACATGCTCGAGCGTGAGCGTCTGGAGTCCAAGAAGATCTCGAAGACGCAGGCCGTCACCTCGCAGATCCGCGACCGCGAGCTGGGCGAGAACAACGTCCACATCGGCCCCTCGGACTACGTGGCCTGGCTGGACGACCGCAAGTGGGCGTACGTGCGCCTTGAGGGCCGCGCCTTCGGTGACGTCCCGCTGAACCTCGAGTACAAGCTCGAGGTGTGGGACTCCCCGAACTCCGCGGGTGTCATCATCGACGCCGTGCGCGCCGCGAAGATCGCCAAGGACCGCGGCATCGGCGGCCCGATCCTCTCCGCGTCCTCGTACTTCATGAAGTCCCCGCCGGTCCAGTACTTCGACGACGAGGCCTACGAGAACGTCGAGAAGTTCATCAAGGGCGAGGTCGAGCGCTAAGTCCCGGCTCCCACCCGACTGTTGAGGGTCCCCGTGCCGTGCCGGCGCGGGGACCCTCTGCGTATGTGACGCTTGCACCCATGTCCGTCGTGCGTGATCTGCGCGTACTCCTGCGCCTGAGGAATTTCCGGCGTCTGCTGGCCGTACGACTGCTCTCCCAGGCGTCGGACGGCGTCTACCAGGTCGCGCTCGCCACCCACGTCGTCTTCTCCCCCGAGAAGCAGACCTCGCCCGCCGCGATTGCCTCGGCCATGGCCGTACTCCTGCTGCCCTACTCCGTCGTGGGCCCGTTCGCGGGCGTCCTGCTCGACCGCTGGCAGCGGCGCCAGGTCTTCCTCTACGGCAATCTGCTGCGGGCCCTGCTGGCCGGATGCACCGCACTGCTGCTGCTCGCCTCGGCGCCGGACGCGCTCTTCTATGCCTCCGCCCTCTGCGTCACGGCCGTCAACCGGTTCGTGCTGGCGGGCCTCTCGGCCGCGCTGCCCCGGGTCGTGGACGAAGAACGGCTGGTGATGGCCAACTCCCTCTCTCCGACGGCGGGAACGCTGGCCGCCACGGCGGGAGGTGGACTGGCCTTCTGTCTGCGGCTGGTGCTGCCGGTGGACGCCGCCACCGTGCTGCTCGGCTCGCTCCTCTATCTGTGCGCGGCCCTGTGGTCGCTGCGGCTGCCGCCCGGACTGCTGGGGCCCGACCCGGTCCAGGTGCGGCCCGGGATGGTCGCCGCGATCGGGACGACGGCGCGCGGACTCGCCGACGGGCTGCGCCACTTGCGGGAGCGCCGGACGGCCGCCGGTGTCCTGGCCGCGATGACGCTGATGCGCTTCTGCTACGGGGCGCTGACCGTCCTGGTGCTGATGCTGTGCCGGTACGCCTGGGCCGACGGCACCACCGACGGACTGGCGCTGCTGGGGCTCGCCGTGGGCGTTTCGGGGGCGGGGTTCTTCGCGGCGGCCGTGGTGACACCGGGGGCGGTGGCACGGCTGGGGCCCTACCGGTGGATGGCGGTGTGCGCGGGGACTGCGGCGGTCCTCGAACCCGCCCTGGGGCTTCCGTTCGCCCCCGGGCCCGTCCTGGTGGCCGCGTTCGTCCTGGGACTCGTCACCCAGGGCGCGAAGATCTCCACGGACACCGTGGTGCAGTCCTCGGTGGACGACGCCTACCGCGGCCGGGTCTTCTCGCTCTACGACGTGCTCTTCAACGTCGCCTTCGTCGGCGCCGCCGCGGTTGCCGCGCTGATGCTGCCGCCTGACGGGAAGTCGGCGGCCCTGGTGGTCACGGTCTCGGTGATCTACGCAGTGGTAGCGGTGTTTATGACCCGCTTTCAGCGCGGCTGAGTGTCACATCAGGGCCACAGAGTGCCCTCCGGTAGCGGGGATGTCAGCCGGGCCCGCTACCTTACGGGCGTCCTACATCATCTGTTTTTCCCAAGGGGGAACCCCCACGTGTCCACTCCGCCGCCCCAGGGCCAGAACCCGTACGCGCCGCAGCCCAACGCTCCCTACGGACAGCCGCAGGGCGCAGCCCCGTACGGACAGCCGCAGGGAGGCGCACCGTACGGTCAGCCGGGCCAGCCGGGTGTCCCGCCGCAGCAGTCGCCGTACTTCAACCAGGACGGGATACCCCACGCGCCGGCGCCCGTCCCTCCGCGTCGCCGCAACGTCAAGAAGATCGTCCGGATCGTCGTCGTGGTGGGTGTCCTCAGCGCCGCGCTCGCGGCCTGGTACTCCAGCCGTCATGACGCCGACACCGCCAAGGTCGGCGACTGCATGAGCATCGGCAACCCCGACTCCACGACCAACCCGGAGCTGAAGGTCGTGGACTGCGGCGACTCCAAGGCCAAGTTCAAGGTCGTGCAGAAGAAGGACGACAACAGCGGCTGCGACCGCACCAAGTACTCGGAGTACACGCAGACCGGCGGCAGCAAGGACTTCACCCTCTGCCTGGAGGACTACAAGAAGTAGTCCCGGCAGCGGGCGAGGGGCGGTGTTTCACGTGAAACACCGCCCCTCGGCGTATCCGGGGCTCGATGTTTCACGTGAAACATCGCGCAGGTTCCCCGTGAAACCACGACGCATGTTTCACGTGAAACGTCCCGCGGGCCGACTCAGCCCTGCTCGGCCCACCACTCCTTGAGCGCCGCCACGGCCGCGCCGTGCTCCATCGGCCCGTTCTCCAGGCGAAGCTCCAGCAGGTGCTTGTACGCCTGACCGATCGCGGGCCCGGGCCCGATCCCCAGGATCTCCTGGATCTGGTTGCCGTCGAGGTCCGGACGGATCGAGTCGAGCTCCTCCTGCTCCTGGAGCTGCGCGATCCGCTCCTCCAGGCCGTCATAGGCCCGTGACAGCGCGGTCGCCTTGCGCTTGTTGCGCGTGGTGCAGTCCGAGCGGGTCAGCTTGTGCAGCCGGTCCAGGAGCGGCCCGCCGTCGCGTACGTAACGGCGCACGGCCGAGTCGGTCCATTCGCCGGTGCCGTAGCCGTGGAAGCGCAGATGCAGCTCCACCAGGCGCGAGACGTCCTTGACCATGTCGTTGGAGTACTTCAGCGCGGTCATGCGCTTCTTGGTCATCTTCGCGCCGACCACCTCGTGGTGGTGGAAGGAGACCCGGCCGTCCTGCTCGAACCGGCGCGTCCTGGGCTTGCCGATGTCGTGCAGCAGCGCGGCGAGGCGCAGCACCAGGTCGGGCCCGTCCTCCTCCAGGGCGATGGCCTGGTCCAGGACCGTGAGCGAGTGCTCGTAGACGTCCTTGTGCCGGTGGTGCTCGTCGCTCTCCAGCCGCAGCGCGGGCAGCTCGGGCAGCACATGGTCGGCGAGCCCGGTCTCCACGAGCAGCCGCAGCCCCTTGCGGGGGTGCGGCGACAGCAGCAGCTTGTTCAGCTCGTCCCGTACGCGCTCGGCAGAGACGATCTCGATCCGCTCGGCCATCGACGACATCGCGGCGACGACCTCGGGGGCCACCTCGAAGTCGAGCTGCGCCGCGAAGCGGGCAGCCCGCATCATGCGCAGCGGATCGTCGGAGAAGGACTCCTCCGGGGTGCCGGGGGTGCGCAGGACGCGCTCCGCCAGGTCCTCCAGGCCGCCGTGCGGGTCGACGAACTCCTTCTCGGGCAGCGCCACGGCCATCGCGTTGACGGTGAAGTCACGGCGGACCAGGTCCTGCTCGATGGAGTCGCCGTAGGACACCTCGGGCTTGCGCGAGGTGCGGTCGTACGCCTCGGAGCGGTACGTCGTCACCTCGATCTGGTAGCCGTCCTTCTGGCAGCCGACGGTGCCGAACGCGATCCCGACCTCCCAGACCGCGTCCGCCCACGGGCGGACGATCTTCAGCACCGCCTCGGGACGGGCGTCGGTCGTGAAGTCCAGGTCGTTGCCGAGCCGGCCCAGCAGTGCGTCCCGCACCGAGCCGCCGACCAGGGCGAGCGAGAATCCGGCCTCCTGGAAGCGGCGGGCAAGATCGTCGGCGACCGGGGACACCCGCAGCAGTTCGCTGACCGCTCGGCGCTGCACCTGGTTCAGGGCGCTGGGATTGTCTTCGTTGGCGTTCGGCACAACAAAAGAGGGTACGTGCCCGGCCGACCGGGGGCGTCACCGTTTCCGTCCGCCCCGGTCCTTGCGGGTTCGCGGGCTCCACGCAGCCCCGGGAGGCCGCCCCACCCGGCTCCCTGGCACACTCTTCCGATCATGTGGAGCAGTCCACGGCACTTCGCCACAGTCCACCTCGTTACCATGCGTGGACGCAGGAATCGACAACCACCGACACAGCTGACGACGACGAGGGACGGGCGACGCGTGGCCGAGGCGGCAGCTTCTCAGGGGATGGGCCCCTCTCCCGCCCGCCGATGGCTGCGCCGCACAGCGGCGCTGCTCGTGGGCGCTCCCCTGATCGCCGGTCTGCTGTCCGGTACGGCCGCCACCACGGCGGCCCACGCCACCGGTACCACCGCGCCGCACAAGGCGCCGCTCTCGCGCACCGTCCAGGTGACGCTCGACTCGATGGCCCCCAGTGCCCCCGTCAAGAGCGACACGCTGACGATCTCCGGCACGGTCACCAACACCGGCAGGCAGGCCGTCACCAGCGCCCATGTGGGTCTGCGGGTGGGCCAGCGGCTCAACGGCAGGACCGGGATCGACGACGCCTCCCAGCGCGGCGGCTCCTCGCCGGGCCTGGACGGGGCGGAGGTCGGTGACAAGTACACGGTCAAGTTCCCGAAGCTGGCCCCCGGGATCAGCCGTGACTTCACGCTCTCCGTGCCGGTCACCAAGCTGGGCCTGGACGGCGACGGCGTCTATCCGCTGGGCGTCTCGGTCTCCGGGCAGACGGTGAACCAGCCGTACGACCAGATCCTCGGCAGTCAGCGGACCTTCCTGCCGTGGCAGCCCGAGGCCGTCGACGGCAAGAAGTCGCAGCTCACCTACTTGTGGCCGCTGATGTCGTCCACCCACCTCACCGCGCAGACGGGCTCCGACGAGCAGCAGACCCCGGTCTTCGCCGACGAGGAGCTGGCCGCGGAGCTCGCGCCCGGCGGACGGCTGGAGCGGATGGTCTCGCTGGGCGACGAGCTGCCGGTCACCTGGGTGATCGACCCCGATCTGCTCGCCACCGTCGACGCGATGACCCGTAATTACCGGGTCAAGTCCGGCGACACCGATGTGCCCGGCACCAACCAGGACGTCGCCAAGGAGTGGCTGGGCAAGCTCGAGGACGCGGTGCAGGGCAAGAAGGTCGTCGCACTGCCGTTCGCCGACCCGGACCTCGCCTCGCTCGCCCATCGCGGCAAGGACGTCTCCGGGTCGCTGAGCCATCTCCAGGGCGCCACCGAGGTGGCCGAGAAGACCGTGGAGACCATCCTCCATGTGACGCCCTCGGTCGACTTCGCCTGGCCGGTCCAGGGCGCGGTCGACCCCTCGATCGTCGACGTCGCCACCTCGGCGGGCGCCCACAACGTGATCGCCCGCAGCGACAGCCTCCGCGAGACCGGCGGCCTGAGCTACTCGCCGTCGGCCGCACGGCCCATCGGCGGCGGAACCACGGCCGTGGTCTCCGACGCCCGTCTCTCCACCGCGTTCGAGGGCGACATGTCCAGGGCCGGCAATTCGACCCTGGCCGTCCAGGAGTTCCTCGCCCAGACTCTGGCGATCACGCTCCAGGACACCGATAAGCAGCGCAGCGTCGTCGTCGCCCCGCAGCGGATGCCGACCGCGAGCCAGGCCCAGACGATGGCGAGCGCGGTCCGCGCCCTGAGCGCACAGCGCTGGACCCAGCCCCTCGACCTCACCGCCGCCGCCACGGTCAAGCCGGACGCGCACGCCACCGCCCGGGTACCCGGCTCCTCCTCGTACCCCGGATCGCTGCGCAGGCAGGAACTGCCGGTCCAGGCCTTCCAGGACATGAAGAGCACCCAGGGCACTCTGGACAAGTTCAAGGTCGTCCTGACCGCCCCCGACCGGGTGGTCACGCCCTTCGGCAACGCCATCAACCGCGAGATGTCGACCTCCTGGCGCGACGGCCGCGAAGGGGCGGTGATCTACCGGGCGGGTGTGCAGAGCTATCTGGACGGTCTCACCGGCGAGGTGCGGCTCATCCAGAAGTCCACGGCCACCATGTCGGGGCGCAGCGCCACGCTCGCCGTCACCGTGCAGAACCAGCTGGTCCAGCCCGTGGGCAATCTGGTGCTGCGACTGGAGCCGAGCAACCCCTCCCGCCTCAAGGTGACCACCAACGAGGACACGAACGGCGGGCAGCCGGTCAAGATCGACGGCGGGCACAGCCAGTCGGTGAAGTTCACCGCCACGGCCAACGCCAACGGGCCCGTTCAGGTGACCGCGCGCCTCTACACGCAGGACGGCACGCCGTACGGCGATCCGATGGAGTTCACGGTCAAGGTCTCCGAGATCACCCCGACCGTGATGCTGGTGATCGCGGGCGGCGTCCTGCTGCTCGTCCTGGCGGGCATCAGGATGTACACCCACCGCAAGCGGTCGACGGCCCTGAAGGAGACCGGCGGGAGCGACGCGGCGGAGGCGGCGGACGGTGACGATCCCGGGCAGCCGAGTGACCCGACACCGGACACCGGTCCGGAAAGCGGGGCCTCGCCCGGCACGGGTGAGAAAGTGGAGCATTGAGCTATCGCTATGCACCGTGGCCGGCCAGGCCGGGGACGACGAGGTGGGGTAACCATGAACGCGCCGTACGACGGTGACCGCGGGCAGGGCGCGGGCGGCGGCTCCGCGTCCTCCGGGAACACGCCCCCGGTGCCTCCCTACGCCGAGCAGGTGCCGCCGCAGCAGCCCGCGCCCGACCCGTACTTCCAGGACGCCTACGGAAACGATCCGTACCGGGCGCAGGACCCGTACGCCCAGGACCCGGTGACCGAGGCGCTGTACGACCGTGCCGCGCACCCGCCGCCGCCCCCGGGCACCTACGCGGAGCCGCAGCCGCTCTACCAGCAGCCGCCCGCGCAGCAGTACGCGCCGGACCCCCGGATCTGGGCGCAGACCCCGCCGCCGGAGCCGGACGGCCCCTCGCGCCGTCTGCCGTACGGCGACACGGCCGGCTCCACGCAGTTCGTGGGCGTCGACGCCCTGGTCACCCAGGCGGCCGAGGAACCGCCGGAGCAGGACGCCTTCGCCTACCTCTACCGCGACCAGCAGGCCTCCGGTCCGGCCCCGGCCGCCCCGGAGCCCGAGCCGCTGCCCGCCACGCCTCAGCAGAAGTCCGGTGGCCGCGCCTCCGGACTGCTCAAGTCGAGCGCCGTCATGGCCGCGGGCACGCTCGTGTCGCGGCTGACCGGCTTCGTCCGCAGCCTGGTGATCACGGCCGCGCTGGGCACCTCGCTGCTCGGCGACACCTACACCGTCGCCTACACCCTGCCGACGATGATCTACATCCTCACCGTCGGCGGCGGTCTCAACTCGGTCTTCGTTCCGCAGCTGGTGCGGTCGATGAAGGACGACGAGGACGGCGGCGAGGCATACGCCAACCGGCTGCTGACCCTCGTCATGGTGGCGCTCGGCGTCATCGTCGCCATCGTCGTCTTCGCGGCACCGCTGCTGATCAAACTCATGTCGGGGACCATCTCCGACGACACGGCCGCCAACAGCGTCGCCGTGGCCTTCGCCCGCTACTGCCTGCCCACGATCTTCTTCATGGGTGTGCACGTGGTGATGGGGCAGATCCTCAACGCCCGCGGCAAGTTCGGCGCGATGATGTGGACCCCGGTCCTCAACAACATCGTCATGATCGGCACGTTCGGCCTGTTCATCGGGGTGTACGGCACCTTCGGCGAGACCAGGATGGGTGTCCAGACGATCCCGCCGGAGGGCATCCGCCTGCTGGGGATCGGCACCCTGCTCGGCCTGGTCGTCCAGTCGCTGGCGATGATCCCGTACCTGCGGGAGACCGGGTTCCGCTTCCGGCCGCGCTTCGACTGGAAGGGCCACGGCCTCGGCAAGACGGTCCACCTCGCCAAGTGGACCGTGCTGTTCGTCCTCGCCAACCAGGCCGGCGTGCTCGTCGTCACCCAGCTCGCCACGGCGGCCGGCAAGGCCTCCGCGGAGCACGGAGCCGGCTTCCTCGCCTACTCCAACGCCCAGCTGATCTGGGGCATGCCGCAGGCGATCATCACGGTCTCGGTGATGGCGGCCCTGCTGCCGCGCATCTCCCGCGCCGCGCACGACGACGACCCGGGCGCGGTCCGCGACGACATCTCCCAGGGCCTGCGCAACTCGGCCGTCGCGATCGTCCCGGTCTCGTTCATGTTCCTCGCGCTCGGCGTCCCGATGTGCACCCTGCTGTACTCCACCAGCGGTGCCGAGGCCAGCAGGTCCATGGGCTTCATCCTCATGGCGTTCGCGCTGGGCCTGATCCCGTACTCGGTCCAGTACGTCGTCCTGCGCGGCTTCTACGCGTACGAGGACACGCGGACGCCGTTCTACAACACGGTCATCGTGGCCGCGGTCAACGCCGCCGCGTCGGCCGCCTGCTACGTGGTCCTGCCCGCCCAGTGGGCGGTCGTGGGCATGGCCGGCGCCTATGGTCTGGCCTACGCCGTCGGTGTGGGAGTCGCCTGGCGCCGGCTGCGCAACCGGCTGGGCGGCGACCTGGACGGGGCACGCGTGCTGCGTACGTACGCGAGGCTCTCCCTGGCGGCCGTCCCGGCGGCGGTGATCGGCGGCACGCTCGGCTTCGTCATCCTCAAGGGGATCGGCGAGGGGGCGTTCGGTTCGCTGGTCGCGCTCGTCGTGGGCGGGGCAGCACTGCTCGGGGTCTTCTTCGCCGCGGCGAAGAAGATGCGGATCGAGGAGCTCAACTCCATGGTCGGAATGGTGCGCGGGCGCCTCGGACGCTGAGTCCGGCGACCCGCGCACAACCATCGTCCGCCGCCGTGTGTCGTGCATAGCGCCGGACTGTGGGCACAATTGGCATGACTTTGCATGGCTGGCCGACAGCACGCAACGGATGGGGAGGCAGGAACGACGGTGGCGGAACGTAGCACGGCTGCCGTCGACGTGGCCGACAACAGCGGCGACAACCCGCTGACCGCCAAGGCGGACGGGGCCACGACCGACGGGGTGGCGGAATCCATCGACACGGCAGACACAGCGGAGCAGGGCACCGGCGACACGGGCGGTGAACGAAAGCCCGCCGAGCCCTCCATCGCCACACCGGAGCTGCACAGCGGCCACAAGCTCGCCAGACGCTATCGGCTCGAAGAGTGCGTCACCCGTCTGGACGGTTTCAGCAGTTGGAGGGCGGTCGACGAAAAGCTCCGCCGCGCCGTCGGCGTCCATCTGCTCCCGGCGGACCATCCGCGGGCGCGTTCCGTCCTCGCGGCTGCCCGTTCGTCCGCGCTCCTGGGGGATCCACGCTTCGTCCAGGTCCTGGACGCGGTGGAGGAGAACGACCTCGTCTACGTGGTCCACGAGTGGCTGCCCGACGCCACCGAGCTGACAGCGCTGCTCGCCGTCGGCCCGCTGGAGCCGCACGACGCCTACCAGCTGGTCACCCAGGTGTCCCAGGCCATGGCGGCGGCCCACCGCGAGGGCCTCGCCCATCTGCGGCTCACCCCCGGAGCGATCCTGCGGACCTCCTCGGGCCAGTACCGCATCCGCGGGCTCGCGGTGAACGCCGCGCTGCGCGGCATCACCTCCGACACCCCCCAGCGGACCGACACCGAGGCGATCGGTGCCCTGCTGTACGCCTCGCTGACCCAGCGCTGGCCGTACGACAGCGATGCCTACGGCCTGCACGGGCTGCCCAAGGGCGTCGGTCTCATCGCCCCCGACCAGGTGCGCGCGGGGGTCCACCGGGGCCTGTCCGAGCTCGCCATGCGGGCGCTGGTCAACGACGGCGCCACGGCGTCACGCCAGGAACCGGCCTGCACCACGCCGGACGAGCTGGTCAAGGCCGTCGCGGCGATGCCGCGCATCCGCCCGCCGGAGCCCGCGTTCACCGCGCCGCCCGAGTACCAGCGCACCACCTACCAGCAGGGCACCTACGGCCGTCCGCCCGCGGGCCCGCACCCGGCTGTCACCCAGGTCGTACCGGCTCCGCCGCCCGCGCTCCAGGGACGGACCGGCAAGGCGATCAAGTGGGCCGTCTCGGCGCTGCTGATCGCCGCGCTCGGTCTGGGCAGCTGGCAGCTCGCGGATTCGCTCCTGGGCCACGAGAAGGGCTCCGGCGAGTCCGGGACGACCCAGCAGCCGAACAAGAGCGAGGGCGACAAGCCGAAGGCGCCGATGCCGCTGCGCATCCGGGGCGCGGAGGAGTACGCCCCGGACGGCAAGCCGCAGAACGCCAAGGACGTGGGCAACACCTACGACGGTGCCACCTCCACGTACTGGCGTTCCAAGAGCTACGTCGACGGCCCCAGGCTCGCCCCCTTCAAGCAGGGCGTCGGGATCGTCTACGACCTCGGGTCCGAGAAGGACGTGTCGACGGCCTCGATAGGGCTCCGGTACGAGGGCGACCACACGACGCTGACGCTCTACGCGGCGGACTCCCTGTCGCCGAGCACACCGGTCGGCTCCATGAAGCAGATCGCCACCACGACGACGAGCGGCGTCTCCGCCGCTCTCAAGGCGAAGAAGCCGGTGAAGACCCGCTATGTCCTTCTGTGGATCACGGCGGCGCCCTACGCGGCCACCGACGAGTTCAGCGGTGCCGGTTACAAGCAGGCCATAACGGACGTCAAGTTCACCGGCTGATCCTGTCGGCCCGGGGTTCGGCGAACCCCGGGCCGACAGGACGATCCGAGAGCGCCGGGAGGGGGCTCATCGTTGGACGGCGCCACATACGGCGACACGAGCGACCAGGACCTGCTGGCACGCCATGTCGACGGTGACCCCGACGCCTTCGGCGAGCTGGTCCGGCGCCACCGGGACAGACTCTGGGCGGTCGCCCTGCGGACGCTGGGCGACCGCGAGGAGGCCGCCGACGCCGTCCAGGACGCCCTGGTCTCGGCCTACCGCGCCGCCCACACCTTCCGCGGCCAGTCGGCCGTCACGACGTGGCTGCACCGCATCACCGTGAACGCCTGCCTCGACCGGGCCCGCAAGGCCGCCTCCCGCAAGACCTCGCCGGTCGACGACGCCGAGCGCCTTGAGCTCCTTCTGGAGCCCCATGAGTCGGCCGAGGCCCCCGCGGAGCGCCAGGACCTCCAGCGACAGCTGGTGAAGGCGCTGGGGACGCTCCCGGCGGAGCAGCGCGCCGCCCTGGTCCTCGTCGACATGCAGGCCTATCCGGTGGCGGAGGCGGCGGAGATCCTCGACGTGCCGGTGGGCACGGTGAAGAGCCGCTGCGCCCGGGGCCGGGCGCGCCTGCAACCCCTGCTCAAGCACCTGCGCGGCGATACGGACGACACCGGGGATAGCCAGGGGGCTGGTGGGGGAAGGAACCGGACGCCGGGGACATCCGTCCCACCTGCGTCGGGACCAAAGGACGCAGGACCGCATGATCCTGCAGCTGTGAAGGGCGGAGGTGGGCGCACGTGACATCCACGGCCGACATGGCTCAGCACCCGGACGTCTCGGAGATCTCCGACCTCCACGAGGGCCTGCTGCCCCCTTCCCGCACCGCCGCTGTCCGCCGACACCTCGACGGATGCGCCCTCTGCGCCGACGTCCACGACTCATTGACGGAGATCCGCGAGCTGCTCGGCACCCTGCCCGGGCCGCCGCGTATGCCCGCCGACATCGCGGGGCGGATCGACGCGGCGCTGGCCGCCGAGGCGCTCCTCGACGCCACGGCGCCCACCGGGGCGCCCGTTCCCGTCGGAGCGACCGCGGTGTCCACTGCGGCGAAAGCGCCCTCCGTCTCCGAGGCGGAGAGCGACGCGGCGCGTGTTTCACGTGAAACATCGCCCGCAACCGCCCCCGGCGACACTCCGGCCGTGGACCGCCCGGCCGGGCACCCCAGGGCCGCCACCGGTCCGGGCCGTCGGCCTGCTCCCCGGCGTCGCCGCAATGCCGTGCTGGGAGCCGTCTTCGGCGCCGCGGCGATCGGGGTGGGTGTCCTCCTCGTACAGAACCTTCAGCAGTCCGACGGCGGCGCCCATCCCGACAGGACCGCCATCGCCTCTCCTCAGGCACAGGGGCCCGATCTCTCCGGCGCCGCCCTCTCCGGGCAGGTGCGGACGCTGCTGGCCGCTCAGCCGGGCGGTCAGAGCGCCGGGAACTCTCCGTCCGACAAGAAGTCCGGTTTCGGGGTGACGTCCAACTCACCGAAGCTCACCTCCGAGGTCTCCGTGCCGACATGTGTCCAGGCGGGCACCGGCCGCACCGCGCAGGCTCCTCTCGCCGCGGAGACCGGCGACTACCGGGGGACCCGGGCGTACCTCGTCGTCTTCCCGCACCCCACGGACGCCTCGCAGGTCCAGGCGTACGTCGTCGACGCGGCCTGTGAGAGCGCGGGCCCTGACGCCAAGGGCAAGCTGCTGCTGACGCACGTCTATCCCCGTCGGTGAGACGCTCCGGGAATGCTTGCCCCGTAGGATCCGTTGGGTGGGGTGAGAGTCCTGGACCGGGCCCCGGTAGGCAGTACGCAGTCCGCAGAGACGAGGAAGAAACCCGTGAGCGACGTCCGTAACGTGATCATCATTGGCTCCGGGCCGGCCGGCTACACGGCCGCGCTCTACACCGCGCGTGCGTCGCTTCAGCCGCTGGTGTTCGAGGGCGCCGTCACCGCCGGCGGCGCGCTGATGAACACCACCGAGGTGGAGAACTTCCCCGGCTTCCGTGACGGGATCATGGGCCCGGACCTCATGGACAACATGCGGGCGCAGGCCGAGCGCTTCGGCGCCGAGCTCGTCCCGGACGACATCGTGGCCGTCGACCTCAGTGGCGAGATCAAGACCGTCACGGACACCGCCGGCACCGTCCACCGCGCCAAGGCCGTGATCGTCACCACCGGCTCCCAGCACCGCAAGCTCGGACTGCCGAACGAGGACAAGCTCTCGGGCCGCGGTGTCTCGTGGTGCGCCACCTGCGACGGGTTCTTCTTCAAGGACCAGGACATCGCCGTGATCGGCGGCGGTGACACCGCGATGGAGGAGGCGACCTTCCTCTCGCGCTTCGCCAAGTCGGTCACCATCGTCCACCGCCGGGACAGCCTGCGCGCCTCCAAGGCGATGCAGGAGCGGGCCTTCGCCGACCCGAAGATCAAGTTCGCCTGGGACAGCGAGGTCGCGGAGATCCACGGCGACCAGAAGCTCTCGCATCTGTCGCTGCGCAACACCAAGACCGGCGAGACTTCCGAGCTGGCGGTGACCGGCCTCTTCATCGCCGTCGGCCACGACCCGCGCACCGAGCTCTTCAAGGGCCAGCTCGACCTGGACGACGAGGGCTACCTCAAGGTCGCCGCTCCCTCCACCCGCACCAATCTGACGGGTGTCTTCGGCGCTGGTGACGTGGTGGACCACACCTACCGCCAGGCGATCACCGCCGCCGGTACGGGCTGCTCCGCCGCTCTCGACGCCGAGCGCTTCCTCGCCGCGCTCGCCGACGGCGAGAAGGCCGCCGCGACCGCCGTCTGAACCATCCGACTTTCCTCCCCACCCCCTCACCCACACCCCGCAAGGAGGCTGCCGTGGCCGGCACCCTGAAGAACGTGACCGATGCCGACTTCGACGAGGTCGTCCTCAAGAGCGACAAGCCCGTCCTCGTCGACTTCTGGGCGGCGTGGTGCGGCCCGTGCCGTCAGATCGCCCCGTCCCTGGAGGCCATCGCGGCGGAGCACGGCGACCAGATCGAGATCGTCAAGCTCAACATCGACGAGAACCCGGCCACCGCCGCCAAGTACGGCGTCATGTCCATCCCGACGCTGAACGTCTACCAGGGCGGCGAGGTGGCCAAGACGATCGTGGGTGCCAAGCCGAAGGCCGCGCTGCTGCGCGACCTCGACACCTTCATCGGCCAGTAAGTCCCGCCGTTGTTTCACGTGAAACAACGCAACGGGCCCGACCCCCTGGGGGTCGGGCCCGTTGGCATTTCCGGACGCGGTGGCATTCCGCGGCGCCGCGGGTTCTACAGAGGCCGCAGTGCCGGCTCCTTCTGGACGGCTCCCAGCAGCCGGTCCAGGGCCAGTTCGACGTCTTCCTTCCAGGAGAGCGTCGTCCTCAGCTCCAGTCGCAGCCGGGGATGCCGGGGGTGCGGCCGTACGGTCTTGAAGCCCACGGCCAGCAGATGGTCGGCGGGCAGCACACACGCGGGCTCGCTCCAGCGGGCGTCCCCGAACGCCTCGATGGCCTTGAAGCCCCGGCGCAACAGGTCCTTGGCGACCGTCTGCACCATCACGCGCCCCAGCCCCTGCCCCTGGTACTCCGGCATGATCCACGCCGTCATCAGCTGCACGGCGTCAGGAGATACCGGGCTGGTGGGGAAGGCCGTGGAACGCGGTACGTACGCGGGCGGGGCATAGAGGACGTAGCCCACCGGCACCTCGTCGACATAGACGACCCGGCCGCAGGAGCCCCACTCCAGGAGAACCGCTGATATCCAGGCTTCCTTCTCCAGCTCCGGTCTCCCGGCCTTTATCGCTGCCTCTCCGCTGACCGGGTCGAGTTCCCAGAAGACACAGGCGCGGCAGCGCTTGGGAAGGTCCGGAAGGTTGTCCAGCGTGAGCGGTACAAGCCGACGCCCCATGAAGGGTGTTCCTCGCTTCCCTCGCCTGCCGCCCCCTGGGCGGCTGCCAGTGCACTCCGTTCCCGGAGGAGGCTGCCGACGAACCCGCCGAACGCCCCGAGGCCCAGCCCCGCCGTCACCAGCCGGGTACGGCTCACCGTTCGCATGGCGCCCCGCCCTCCCTCCGAAGTGGCCCAAGGTGGATGTGCCATACCAGAACGCATCGTATCCACCCAACGTCGCTGCGGATACCGCGCAACAGCAAAGGGCGGGCTGTGTTCCCGTATGCATCGGAACACAGCCCGCCCTCGACGACAACCGTCCTGATCAGCGGCGAGAAGGCCACCGGATCAGACTTCGTCGCCCTCCTCCGACTCCTCGGCGAGGCTCTTGTCGAGGACCCGCCCCTCGCCCGGGGCGAGGGTGCCGAGGATTCGCTCCAGATCGTCTATCGACGCGAACTCGACGACGATCTTTCCCTTCTTCTGGCCCAGGTCGACCTTCACCCGCGTCTCGAAGCGGTCCGAGAGCCGCGAGGCCAGATCGGAGAGCGCCGGCGAAAGCCGGGTCCCGGCGCGCGGGCCCTTCGCCTTGCCCGCGCTCTTGGGCTCCGAGTTCAGCAGAGTGACGATCTCTTCGACCGCTCGCACCGAGAGCCCCTCGGCCACGATGCGGTGTGCCAGCCGGTCCTGCTCCTCGGAGTCGTCGACGGAGAGCAGCGCCCGGGCGTGACCCGCCGAGAGCACCCCGGCCGCGACCCGGCGCTGCACCGGCGGGGAGAGCCGGAGCAGACGCAGGGTGTTGGAGACCTGCGGACGGGAGCGGCCGATGCGGTCGGCCAGCTGGTCATGGGTGCACTCGAAGTCCCTCAGCAGCTGGTCGTAGGCCGCCGCCTCTTCCAGGGGGTTGAGCTGGGAGCGGTGCAGGTTCTCCAGGAGGGCGTCCAGGAGCAGCTTGTCGTCGTCGGTGTCCCGCACGATGGAGGGGATCCGCTCCAGACCCGCTTCACGGCAGGCCCGCCAGCGCCGCTCGCCCATGATGAGCTCGAAGCGCTCGGGCGACAGCTGACGGACGACGACGGGCTGGAGAAGCCCGACTTCCTTGATCGAGGTAATGAGCTCGGCCAAGGCGTCCTCGTCGAACACCTCACGAGGCTGGCGCGGGTTCGGAGTGATCGAGTCCAGCGGCAGTTCCGCGAAGTACGCCCCTGCGGGCGCCTTCAGCTGCGGAGCCGCGGGCTCGGGCGCCTGGACCGGCACCGGTGTTTCACGTGAAACAGATGGCGCCGCGAGCGTGGCGACCTTCGCCGCCGCGACCCCGCGCTCCGCGGTCAGTACCGGCACCGCCGCCGGGGACGTGGACGCCGTCCCCACCGAAGGTGCGGCCTGCTTCTCCTGCGGGGCGGCCGGGATCAGCGCACCGAGCCCCCGCCCCAGACCTCTACGTCGCTCACTCACTGGATCCCCTCCGACATGCTGTGCTGGTTGTTCTGACTGCCCGCGGGGATGTGCGTCGTCGGGTCGTAGTTGATGCCGACCCCGCGCAGTGCGATCTCGCGGGCGGCTTCGAGATACGAGAGCGAGCCGCTGGAGCCCGGGTCATAGGTGAGCACCGTCTGGCCGTAGCTCGGGGCCTCCGAGATCCGTACCGAGCGCGGGATGCTCGTGCGCAGGACCTCGTGGCCGAAGTGGCTGCGCACCTCGTCGGCCACCTGGGAGGCGAGCCGGGTCCTGCCGTCGTACATGGTGAGCAGGATCGTCGAGACATGCAGAGCCGGGTTGAGATGCCCCCGCACCAGGTCGACGTTCCGCAGCAGCTGACCCAGTCCCTCCAGCGCGTAGTACTCGCACTGGATGGGAATGAGAACCTCCGCACCGGCAACAAGAGCGTTGACGGTGAGGAGTCCCAGGGAAGGCGGGCAGTCGATCAGGATGTAGTCCAACGGCTGCTCGTACGCCTGGATGGCGCGCTGCAGCCGACTCTCCCGTGCCACCAGGGACACCAGCTCGATCTCCGCACCGGCCAGGTCGATCGTGGCCGGAGCGCAGAAGAGACCCTCCACGTCCCGGACGGGCTGGACGACCTCGGAGAGCGGTCTGCTCTCCACCAGCACGTCATAGATCGAGGGGACCTCGGCGTGATGGTCTATCCCCAGCGCGGTGGATGCGTTGCCCTGCGGGTCGAGGTCGACCACCAGAACCCGGGCACCGTGCAGTGCCAGGGAAGCGGCGAGATTGACCGTGGTCGTGGTCTTCCCGACGCCGCCCTTCTGGTTGGCGACCACCATGATGCGTGTCTGCTCCGGCCGGGGCAGGCCCTCGCCGGCACGGCCGAGAGCTTCCACCGCCAGCTGGGCAGCACGACCAATGGGGGTGTCGTCCATCGGGGGCGGTGTTTCACGTGAAACATCCTCCCCCGCCGATTCGGTACGGGGACCGGGGACCGGATCGGTCATCGGTCCCGCGATGTTGGCGTCGGACCGCAAGGATTCACTCTCCTCGACTTCAGGCTCGCAATGCACAGAGCCTGCCATGCTTTCGGGGTCGTGAACCAGCGAGGCCCGTTCTTCTGTGGATGAATCCACCTCTGTGGACAACTCCGTAGCTCGTGAGGGGGACTCCATGGCCCCGCCCAAGGGCTTGCGGTCGCGCGGCGCGGCATTTCGGCCGCGGCTGATGATTCCATGCAGCAGAGAGCGACGTTTCACGTGAAACACGATGCACGCGCCCTGCGGTCAGATCGTTACGACACTCCGAAATGCGTACGTATCGCGCCTTCTATGGAGCATCCGCCCCCTGGCGGGCTCGCGGGTCAGCGGCGGCGCCTGGTGCGGCCGGTCCTGGCGGCCTTGGCCCGCTTGGCGGCGAACCGCACACCGCCCGGGCTCTCCCCGACCTCGACCCGCACCACGGTGGACAGCGGGTCCACGATGCCCTCACCGACATGCAGCACTGAGGTGTTCACCACACCGAGCTTGCTCAGCGCGGCCCGCGCACCCTGGATCTCCTCCTCGGCGGTGTCGCCCTTGAGCGCCAGCATCTCGCCGTAGGGACGCAGCAGCGGCACGCCCCACCCGGCCAGCCGGTCCAGCGGCGCCACCGCGCGGGCCGTGACCACATGCACCGGGTTCACCTTGCCCAGCATCTCCTCGGCCCGGCCGCGCACCACGGTCACATGGTCCAGTCCCAGCAGCTCCACGACCTCCTGGAGAAAATTGGTGCGCCGCAGCAGCGGCTCAAGGAGGGTGATCTTCAGGTCCGGGCGCACCAGGGCCAGCGGGATTCCGGGCAGACCGGCGCCGGAGCCGACATCGCAGACCGTGACGCCTTCCGGAACGACCTCGGAGAGCACGGCGCAATTGAGCAGGTGGCGCTCCCAGAGCCGGGGCACCTCACGCGGGCCGATCAGGCCGCGCTTGACTCCCGCGTCCGCGAGCAGCTCGGCGTACCGGACGGCTTCCGGGAAGTACTCGCCGAATACCGCGCGCGCCTCTTCGGGCGCCTGGGGAAGCTCTGCTGCTGCCTCCGTCACGGGGGACCGTCCTTCCGTACCGCGCTTCCCGCGCTGGGTGGCTTGACTATCAGGCTGACAAAGATCGGCCCCGTCTGCGAACAGACGGGGCCGAGGCCGGGGATCCCGGGGGACGGGCCCCCGGGATCCCCGGCAGAGAACTACAGACCGCTCAGGCGGGGAGCACGATGACGAAGCGCTGCGGCTCCTCGCCCTCGGACTCGCTGCGCAGACCGGCCGCGGCGACCGCGTCGTGCACGACCTTGCGCTCGAACGGCGTCATCGGCTGGAGCTTCACCGGCTCGCCCGAGCTCTTGACCTCGGCCGCGGTCTTGGCACCCAGTTCGGCCAGTTCCGTACGCTTCTTGGCCCGGAAGCCCGCGATGTCGAGCATCAGACGGCTGCGGTCACCCGTCTCCCGGTGCACGGCCAGCCGCGTCAGCTCCTGGAGCGCCTCCAGCACCTCACCGTCACGGCCGACGAGCTTCTGCAGGTCACGGCTGCCGGCGTCGCTGACGATCGAGACCGCGGCACGGTCCGCCTCGACGTCCATATCGATGTCGCCGTCCAGGTCGGCGATGTCGAGCAGGCCCTCCAGGTAGTCGGCGGCGATCTCCCCCTCCTGCTCCAGGCGGGACAGGGTGTCGACACCCTCGGCGGCCGGGATGGTGCCTTCCGTCACGGATGGACTCCTTCTTACTTCTTGGACGGGTGCTTGGGCCGCTGCTGACCCTTGCGCTGTCCGGACTGGGCCTTGCTGCGTGCGGTACCGGAGGCGGGCTTGCCCGCCGTCTTGGACTTGGCCGCCTGCGGCGCGTCCTGCTTCGCCTCGGCGTCCTCGTCCGACGTGCCCTTGTCCAGCGAGGTCTTCGCCGGCTCCTCACCGTCGCCGCCGCCCTGCGCGGCGGTCGCACCGGCCTGGCGCTGGGCCTTGGTCAGGCGCTTGGGCTGCTGGCGCCTGGCGCCGGCGGCCTCCGCCTCGGCCACCGCGGGGTCGCTCTTGACCACGGTGCCGTCCGCCTGGGCCGCGAAGCCCTGCTTGGCCAGACCGGAGATGAACTTGCGCTCGTTGTCGTTGCGGTCCGGGCCCTTGGCCACGATCGCCTGCACGACGGCCCGGCGGCGCTTGCCCCGCACCTCGTTGTGGGTCGCGACGCTCTTGCTCAGCCGCTCCAGGTAGCTGGCCTGCGCCTTGGAACCCGGCGTCGGGTTCTGGTTGATCACGTACATCTGCTGGCCCATGGTCCACACGTTGGTGGTGAGCCAGTAGACGAGGACACCGACGGGGAAGTTGATACCCATCACGGCGAACATGACCGGGAAGACGTACATCAGCATCTTCTGCTG
Organism: Streptomyces sp. YS-3; assembly: GCF_045257485.1. Classification (NCBI taxonomy): domain Bacteria; kingdom Bacillati; phylum Actinomycetota; class Actinomycetes; order Kitasatosporales; family Streptomycetaceae; genus Streptomyces; species Streptomyces sp. YS-3. The sequence continues at coordinate 23,576 of NZ_JBJHPC010000009.1, forward strand.
CTGCATGAACGGCGTCTTGACCGACAGGTCGACGTTCTTCGTCATCAGCTGGCGCTGGGTGAAGAACTGCGACGCGGACATCATCACGATCATGATCGCGGTGATCACGCGGACGTCGGTGAGCGTGGCGCCGAGGCTCTCGACCTTGTGGGCGCTGTCCGTGAACTTGGCGGCCAGCGGGGCGCCGAAGATGTGGGCCTTCTGGGCGCTCTCCAGCAGCGGCTGGTTGATCACGCCGATGGTCTTGCCGCTCGCGATGCCCGAGAGCACGTGGTAGAGGGCGAAGAAGAACGGCGACTGCGCCAGGATGGGAAGGCACGAGGAGAGCGGGTTGGTGCCCGTCTCCTTGTACAGCTTCATCATCTCTTCGGACTGACGCTGCTTGTCGCTCTTGTAGCGCTCCTGGATCGCCTTCATCTTCGGCTGGAGCGCCTGCATGTTCCGGGTCGACTTGATCTGCTTCACGAAGAGCGGGATCAGACAGATCCGGATCAGCACCACCAGGGACACGATGGACAGTCCCCAGGCCCAGCCCGTGTCCGGCCCGAAGATCGCGCCGTACAACTTGTGGAACTGGACGATGACCCAGGAAACAGGCCAGGTGATGAAGCTGAACAGACTGGCAATCGTGTCCACTAATCAGGCTCCTTGAGCATTGGGCGAGGTCTCTGCGGCCGGGCTGGGCTCGGTCTCAGCGGCGGAGTGCCCGCCCTTGCTGCCGCGCCAGGCGTTGCGCAGCGCCTCGTGCCAACGAGGGCGCTTGCGTTCGGGGACGTAGTCCACGCCGCCGGGCGACCACGGGTTGCACCGCAGAATGCGCCAGGCGGTCAGTGCCGTGCCCTTCACCGCGCCATGCCGGTCAATGGCCGTGAATCCGTAGTGGGAACACGACGGGTAGTACCTGCAGACGGGCCCGAGCAGCGGGCTGATCGTCCACTGGTACAGCTTGATCAGGGCCAGCAGCGGGTACTTCATCGCGCACCCCCTCCCAGCAGCCGCTGGAGGGCGGCGTCCAGGTCTCGGGCCAGATGTGCATGATCGGCATCACCCGCGCCGGGCAATGCTCGTACGACCACCAGGCTACCGGGGGGCAGCTGGGACAGCCGATCGCGCATCAGATGGCGAAGCCTGCGCTTCACCAGGTTGCGGACGACCGCTACACCCACGGCCTTGCTGACGACGAAACCCGCACGCGTCGGGGGAGCGCTCTCCCCAGGCGCGTGCGGGTCCGTTGCACCGCTGCGTAGATGGACGACGAGGAGCGGGCGACCGGCCCGGCGTCCTCGGCGTACCGCGGTCGCGAAGTCTTCGCGCCGCCTCAGCCGATTCTCGGTAGGCAGCACGTCATGACCTGTATGCGATTAGGCGGACAGGCTGGCGCGGCCCTTGCCACGACGGTTCGAGAGGATGGCGCGGCCGGCACGGGTACGCATCCGCAGGCGGAAGCCGTGGGTCTTGGCGCGACGGCGGTTGTTCGGCTGGAAGGTGCGCTTGCTCACTCGGGGGCTCCAGAAATGATTCGGTGGTGGCGGGACATCGCCTGGCTGTCACCGTGCGCCCACGAGAAGCTCGCAATACACGAAGCTCGTACAACGCCCAAGTGCACCGCTTCACGATCACAGACCGTGATCTTTGCCCATCGGAGGCAGGCGGCAGCAGCCATCGACAACTCGACCTGGTTACGGTACGCGCGGCTACGCCATCCGGTCAAACCAGCCTCTTCACGGGGGCCACTGTGCACAGCCTGTGGACAACAACTTGAACCACGTCAGTCGCCCCGACTACCGTGGCTCGACCCCGACTCTTTTCCTTTCTGTCCTTGCCTGTCCTTCCATCCCGTCCCGAGAACCACACATTCGTGGGACCTGCGAGAGAGCGTGCCTTGTGGCTGACGTACCTGCCGATCTTGCCGCAGTGTGGCCACGAGTGCTGGAGCAGCTCCTCGGGGAGGGCCAGCAGGGCATCGAGCCCAAGGACAAGCAGTGGATCGAGCGCTGCCAGCCGCTCGCCCTGGTCGCCGACACCGCGCTGCTCGCCGTCCCCAACGAATGGGGCAAGCGCGTCCTGGAGGGCCGGCTGGCCCCGCTGATCAGCGACACGCTCAGCCGTGAGTGCGGGCGCACGATCCGGATCGCGATCACCGTCGACGACTCCGTGGGCGAGCCTCCCGGCGGCGGGGGCCAGTCCGCGCAGCAGCAGCCCCCGCGCTACCAGGACGACTCCTACGGCCGCCCGGCCGACGACGGACTGCCGACGGTTCGCCCGGCCTATCCGGAGTACCAGCAGCAGCGCCCCGAGCCCGGCGCCTGGCCGCGTGCCCAGGAGGACCTGTCCTGGCAGCAGCAGCGCCTCGGCGGTTTCCAGGAGCGCGACCCGTACGCGACCGCCCGCCCGCAGCAGCCGCAGCACGACTACCGGCAGCCGCAGATGCCCGAGCGTTCGCAGTACGAGCAGCAGCACCAGCACCAGCAGCACCAGCAGTACGAGCAGCAGGAGCGGCAGCCGTACAAGCCGGAGCGCCACGAGCTCCCCGAGCCGCCGTCCCAGCAGCACCACGGCGGCCCGCAGCAGGGTGGCGGCGGCCCGCGTCCGATGGGCGGCCCCTCGTCCTCCTCGGCGCCCCAGCCGGGCGGTCCCGGCGAGCCGCACGCCCGGCTGAACCCCAAGTACCTCTTCGACACGTTCGTCATCGGTTCCTCGAACCGGTTCGCGCACGCGGCGGCGGTGGCCGTCGCCGAGGCGCCCGCCAAGGCGTACAACCCGCTCTTCATCTACGGGGAGTCGGGCCTTGGCAAAACGCATCTGCTGCACGCCATCGGGCACTACGCCCGCAGCCTCTATCCCGGCACGCGGGTGCGCTATGTGAGCTCCGAGGAGTTCACCAACGAGTTCATCAACTCCATCCGCGACGGCAAGGGCGACACCTTCCGCAAGCGGTACCGGGACGTGGACATCCTCCTGGTCGACGACATCCAGTTCCTGGCGAGCAAGGAGTCGACGCAGGAGGAGTTCTTCCACACCTTCAACACGCTCCACAACGCCAACAAGCAGATCGTGCTCTCCTCCGACCGGCCGCCCAAGCAGCTGATGACGCTGGAGGACCGGCTGCGGAACCGTTTCGAGTGGGGTCTGACCACCGATGTGCAGCCGCCGGAGCTGGAGACGCGTATCGCGATCCTCCGTAAGAAGGCGGTGCAGGAGCAGCTCAACGCCCCGCCGGAGGTGCTGGAGTTCATCGCCTCCCGTATCTCGCGGAACATCCGGGAGCTGGAGGGCGCGCTGATCCGGGTGACGGCGTTCGCGTCGCTCAACCGGCAGCCGGTGGACCTCGGGCTGACCGAGATCGTGCTGAAGGACCTGATCCCCGGCGGGGAGGACTCGGCGCCCGAGATCACGGCCGGCGCCATCATGGCGGCGACCGCCGACTACTTCGGGCTCACCGTCGAGGACCTGTGCGGATCCTCGCGCAGCCGGGTCCTGGTGACGGCCCGCCAGATCGCCATGTACCTGTGCCGTGAGCTCACCGATCTCTCGCTGCCGAAGATCGGCGCGCAGTTCGGCGGTCGCGACCACACCACGGTGATGCACGCCGATCGCAAGATCCGCGCGCTGATGGCGGAGCGGCGCTCCATCTACAACCAGGTCACCGAGCTCACCAACCGCATCAAGAACGGCTGAGACGGACCGCTCACAGAGCCTCTCAGGGCGCCCGGGACACCGTCCCGGGCGCCCTTTTCGTCGCCCGGAAACGGCCCGCCACGCGCGCGCGGGCGGTCGTCCCCACCTCTGTGGACGGTCCGCGCGGCCGTTCCGTACGGCTCGCGGGGGCCGCCGGTGTTCGAATACATGCCGGTCAGCGGGGGTTCTCCACAGATTCGGGGACTTTTCCCCGTCCACACCCTGGGGACTGTTCAGTTGTCCAGATTGCTTCCACAGGCTGTCGCCCTGATACTCCATCACCCCAGGTCAAGTGCTTGTGGATTTGTGCGCGAGCGCCCTCCACAGGCTGTGGACGAAATCTCTGTCCACAGCCTGTGGTCAAAGTTGTCCACCGGCGGCCCACAGGCTGGGGCATGTTGCCCACAGCTTCTCCACAGCGCTGTCCACTGTTCGGCAACGCAACACCCCCCGTCACCGGGTCGAGTGAAAGGCGTCACACCAACGAGCCGGGTTGGCCTGTGGGGAACCGGGGTAAAGCTGGGGACAGCTCTGGGGAGAAGTAGGCCCTGCCTGTGCATCGGGTGTGCAGAACTTTCGGGTGTCCACAGAACCGGTGAGTTGTCCACCGGCTCCACCCACAGGCGCGGTGGACAAAAAACCGGGTCTGACCTGCGAAAACGGGGTTATCCACCGTTTCCACAGGCCCTACTACTACTGCCACTTAGAGTTAGCTCGGATTCCGCTTCGAAGTGGGGGCTGTGCACAACTCGGGCCCGGCGGCTCCCGGACCTCTCGGCACGACTTGACCCCGACTCGCACCGAGTGTCAGCGGCGTACGTCAGACTGGTCCCCGGCGATACAGCCGACGACGAAAGCCAGCAGGGCGAGCCAGCAACAGCAGGAGGCGGTTCCGGTGAAGATCCGGGTGGAGCGCGATGTTCTCGCGGAGGCGGTGGCGTGGGTGGCCCGCAGCCTCCCGGCCCGTCCGCCCGCGCCCGTGCTCGCGGGCCTTCTTCTGAAGGCGGAGGACGGCGCCCTCAGCTTCTCCAGCTTCGACTACGAGGTCTCGGCGCGGGTCTCGGTCGAGGCCGAGGTCGACGAGGACGGCACGGTGCTCGTCTCCGGCCGCCTGCTCGCCGACATCTGCCGCGCCCTCCCCAACCGCCCGGTGGAGATTTCCACAGACGGTGTACGGGCGACGGTGGTCTGCGGCTCCTCCCGCTTCACCCTCCACACCCTTCCTGTGGAGGAGTACCCGGCGCTGCCGCAGATGCCGACCGCGACCGGCACCGTTCCCGGTGAGATCTTCGCCTCCGCCGCCGCCCAGGTCGCCATCGCCGCCGGGCGCGACGACACCCTGCCTGTGCTGACCGGTGTGCGGATCGAGATCGAGGGCGACACGGTCACCCTCGCCTCCACCGACCGCTACCGCTTCGCGGTCCGCGAGTTCCTGTGGAAGCCGGAGAACCCGGACGCGTCCGCGGTCGCCCTGGTGCCCGCCAAGACGCTCCTGGACACCGCCAAGGCCCTGACCAGCGGCGACACGGTCACGCTCGCGCTGTCGGGCTCGGGCGCCGGTGAGGGCCTGATCGGCTTCGAGGGCGCCGGCCGGCGGACCACCACCCGCCTGCTCGAAGGCGACCTGCCGAAGTACCGGACGCTGTTCCCCACGGAGTTCAACTCGGTCGCGGTGATCGAGACCGCGCCCTTCGTCGAGGCGGTCAAGCGCGTCTCCCTGGTCGCCGAGCGCAACACGCCGGTCCGGCTCAGCTTCGAGCAGGGCGTGCTCATCCTGGAGGCGGGCTCCAGCGACGACGCACAGGCTGTGGAAAGGGTCGACGCCAACCTGGAGGGCGACGACATCTCGATCGCCTTCAACCCGACCTTCCTGCTCGACGGCCTGAGCGCCATCGACTCCCCGGTCGCGCAGCTCTCCTTCACCACCTCGACCAAGCCGGCGCTGCTGAGCGGCAAGCCCGCGCTCGACGCCGAGGCGGACGACGCGTACAAGTACCTGATCATGCCGGTGCGCCTCTCCGGCTGACCTGGCTGACCGGTGCGGAGCCGCGTTCGTCTGAGCGGCCGACCCCACAGGTGTGTACCCAGGTCCGGGCGTAGTCTCGGACACGGGTACGAACGCCACAACGTCAAAGGATCATGTGATGGAGCTCGGTCTCGTCGGCCTCGGCAAGATGGGCGGCAACATGCGCGAGCGGATTCGCCGCGCAGGCCACACCGTCATCGGTTACGACCGCAACCCGGACGTCGCCGATGTCCACAGCCTCGAAGAACTTGTGGGCAAGCTCAAGGGTCCGCGGGTGGTCTGGGTGATGGTCCCGGCCGGTGCCGCGACCCAGTCGACCATCGACGAGCTGGCGGAGCTGCTCTCCCCCGGCGACGTCGTCGTCGACGGCGGCAACTCGCGCTGGACCGACGACGAGAAGCACGCCGTGGAGCTGGGCCTCAAGGGCATCGGCTTCGTCGACTGCGGTGTCTCCGGCGGCGTCTGGGGCCTGGAGAACGGCTACGCGCTGATGTACGGCGGCGACGCCGAGAACGTGGCGAAGGTCCAGCCGGTCTTCGACGCGCTCAAGCCCGAGGGCGAGTTCGGCTCGGTCCACGCGGGCAAGGTCGGCGCCGGCCACTTCGCCAAGATGGTCCACAACGGCATCGAGTACGCGATGATGCAGGCGTACGCCGAGGGCTGGGAGCTCCTGGAGAAGGTCGACTCCGTCACCGACGTCCGCGAGGTCTTCCGCAGCTGGCAGGAGGGCACGGTCATCCGTTCCTGGCTGCTGGACCTGGCGGTCAACGCCCTCGACGAGGACGAGCACCTCGACCAGCTGCGCGGCTTCGCGGCGGACTCCGGCGAGGGCCGGTGGACCGTGGAGGCGGCCATCGACAACGCCGTTCCGCTGCCCGCCATCACCGCGTCGCTGTTCGCGCGGTTCGCGTCCCGGCAGGACGACTCCCCCCAGATGAAGATGATCGCGGCGCTGCGCAACCAGTTCGGTGGCCACGCGGTCGAGTCCAAGAAGTAATCCACAGGCTGTTGGCAGGGCCGGGGGAGGTCGGCGCACCACCATGCACGTCACGCATCTCTCGCTGGCCGACTTCCGCTCGTACGCCCGGGTCGAGGTTCCGCTCGACCCGGGCGTCACCGCGTTCGTGGGGGCCAACGGCCAGGGCAAGACCAACCTCGTCGAGGCGGTCGGCTATCTGGCGACCCTGGGCAGCCACCGCGTCTCCTCGGACGCGCCCCTGGTGCGCATGGGCGCCGAACGGGCGGTCATCCGCGCGGCCGTGACCCAGGGCGAGCGCTCCCAGCTGATCGAGCTGGAACTCAACCCCGGCCGCGCGAACCGGGCCCGTATCAACCGGTCCTCGCAGGTCAAACCGCGTGACGTGCTGGGGATAGTGCGGACCGTCCTCTTCGCGCCGGAGGACCTGGCGCTGGTCAAGGGCGACCCCGGGGAGCGGCGCCGCTTCCTGGACGAGCTGGTCACCGCGCGCTCCCCGCGCATGGCGGCCGTCCGCTCCGACTACGACCGCGTCCTCAAGCAGCGCAACACCCTGCTGAAGTCGGCGGCGATGGCCCGGCGCCACGGTGGCCGCGGCATGGACCTGTCCACGCTCGACGTCTGGGACCAGCATCTGGCCCGGGTCGGGGCGGAGCTGCTCGCCCAGCGGCTCGACCTGATCGCGACGCTCCAGCCGCTCGCCGACAAGGCGTACGAGGCGCTGGCGCCCGGCGGCGGGCCGGTGGCGCTGGAGTACAAGCCGTCGGCGCAGGGCGAGGCGGCCGGCCGCGAGGAGCTGTACGGGCAGCTGATCGCCGCGCTCGCCGACGTACGCAAGCAGGAGATCGAGCGCGGGGTGACCCTGGTCGGGCCGCACCGCGACGACCTGCTGCTCAAGCTCGGCCGGCTTCCGGCCAAGGGGTACGCCAGCCACGGCGAGTCCTGGTCCTACGCCCTGGCGCTGCGGCTCGCCTCCTACGACCTGCTGCGGGCCGAGGGCAACGAACCGGTGCTGGTCCTGGACGACGTCTTCGCGGAGCTGGACGTCCGGCGCCGCGAGCGGCTGGCGGAGCTGGTCGCCCCGGGCGAGCAGGTGCTGGTCACGGCGGCCGTGGACGACGATGTGCCGGCCGTCCTCGCCGGGGCCCGGTACGAGGTCGCCGCGGGAGAGGTGGCGCGGGTATGAGCGAGCACTCCGGAAACGAGACGCCGGCACCCAGGGTTCCCGAGTCCTCCGGCGTCGACCTCGCGCGCGTGGCGCTGCGCGCGGCCAAGGAGCAGGCCAAGGCGCGGGGCGCCGCGGCCCAGCAGAAGAAGCAGGCCCGCCGCGGCGGCGGCCTGCGCTCGGGCGCCCGGGCCGACGGGCGCGACCCGCAGCCGCTGGGCGCCGCCATCAACCGGCTGATCACCGAGCGCGGCTGGGAGACCCCGGCCGCGGTGGGCGGCGTGATGGGCCGCTGGCCGCAGATCGTCGGCGACGACCTGGCCAACCACTGCGTGCCGCTGCGCTACGACGAGGACCCCGACGAGCGCGTTCTCACGGTGCAGTGCGACTCCACGGCGTGGGCGACACAGCTGCGTCTGCTCGCGCCCCAGCTGGTGGCCCGGCTCAACGCCGACCTGGGCCACGGCACGGTACGGATGATCAAGGTCCTGGGGCCTGGCGGGCCGCCGACGCGGTACGGGCGCCTGCGGGCCCCGGGAAGCACGGGACCGGGCGACACGTACGGGTGAGGGGCCCCGGGAGGCCGCGTGACTGCTCGGGCCGTCGTCCCTGTCCCCGATGTGTGCCCGCCGTCCTTCTTTCTCCCACGCGCGCGTGCCCGCGCGACGCCCCGACTGCGGCGGACCGCCGTCAGGGGCGGGAAGCAGCAGCGCAGACCTCCGTCGGCATCCTGCGCGCACCATCCGCGCACCCTCCGCGCGGCGGGAAACCGGGCGGTACGGGTGAGGCGTCCCTCACGGTAGCCGGAGGTTGACAGGCCGAAGCGCTGAATGCCCGCGTGAGGCTCTTAGAGCCCCTGCTCGGATATGGGGAGTCGGACGCCGCCCGCTCAGGGCGGCACATGCGGACTCAGGTACCGGCAAACCCCCATTCATGTCGGCGCTACCGGTAGACTGGTCAATAATCCCGCCCTCCTCGCGGGACCCACCGAAATGACGCGGTCGGGTGATGCCCCCAACGGCACCGCCCGGCGCTGACCATCGCTGAACGACGCAGCTGCTCCTGTCTGCCCAGGGGAAGGCTGTGCTGTGCCAGAAAGGGCGCTTCGTGGCCGATTCCGGCAACCCCAACGAGAACACCCCGTCCGCTGCCGCCGGCCAGAACGGCGAGGTCACCGCCTCGTACGACGCCAGCGCCATCACCGTCCTCGAAGGTCTGGACGCGGTCCGCAAGCGACCCGGCATGTACATCGGCTCGACGGGCGAGCGCGGTCTGCACCACCTGGTGCAAGAGGTCGTCGACAACTCCGTCGACGAGGCCCTCGCCGGCCACGCGGACACGATCGACGTCACGATCCTCGCCGACGGCGGCGTGCGCGTCGTCGACAACGGCCGCGGCATCCCCGTGGACATGCACCCCGTGGAGAAGAAGCCGGCCGTCGAGGTCGTCCTGACCGTGCTGCACGCGGGCGGCAAGTTCGGCGGCGGTGGCTACGCCGTCTCCGGTGGTCTGCACGGTGTCGGCGTCTCCGTGGTGAACGCCCTGTCGACCAAGCTCGCGGTCGACATCAAGCGCGACGGCTACCGCTGGACGCAGGACTACAAGCTCGGCGTCCCCACCGCCCCCCTCGCCAAGCACGAGGCGGTCGAGGAGAGCGGCACCACGGTGACGTTCTGGGCCGACCCGGACGTCTTCGAGACCACCGAGTACTCCTTCGAGACGCTCGCGCGGCGCTTCCAGGAGATGGCCTTCCTCAACAAGGGCCTCACCATCAAGCTCACGGACGAGCGGGAGTCGGCCAAGGCCGTCTCCGGGGCGGACTCGGCCGAGGAGTCGGAGGAGGAGCGCGCGCTCTCGGTCTCGTACCACTACGAGGGCGGCATCGTCGACTTCGTGAAGTACCTGAACTCGCGCAAGGGTGAGCTGATCCACCCGACCGTGATCGACGTGGAGGCCGAGGACAAGGAGCGCATGCTCTCGGCCGAGATCGCGATGCAGTGGAACTCCCAGTACACCGAGGGCGTTTACTCCTTTGCGAACACCATCCACACGCACGAGGGGGGTACGCATGAGGAGGGATTCCGCGCCGCGCTCACGGGCCTGGTCAACCGGTACGCCCGGGACAAGAAGCTGCTGCGCGAGAAGGACGACAACCTCTCCGGCGAGGATATCCGCGAGGGTCTGACGGCGATCATCTCGATCAAGCTGGGCGAGCCGCAGTTCGAGGGCCAGACCAAGACCAAGCTGGGCAACACCGAGGCGAAGACGTTCGTCCAGAAGCTGGTGCACGAGCACCTGACCGACTGGTTCGACCGGAATCCCAACGAGGCCGCGGACATCATCCGCAAGTCCATCCAGGCGCAGACGGCCCGTGTCGCCGCCCGCAAGGCGCGCGACCTGACCCGACGCAAGGGCCTGCTGGAGAGCGCCTCCCTGCCCGGCAAGCTCTCCGACTGCCAGTCCAACGACCCGACGAAGTGCGAGATCTTCATCGTCGAGGGTGACTCCGCCGGTGGTTCGGCGAAGTCCGGCCGCAACCCGATGTACCAGGCCATCCTGCCGATCCGCGGCAAGATCCTGAACGTCGAGAAGGCCCGTATCGACAAGATCCTGCAGAACACCGAGGTCCAGGCGCTGATCTCGGCCTTCGGCACCGGAGTCCACGAGGACTTCGACATCGAGAAGCTCCGCTATCACAAGATCATTCTGATGGCGGACGCCGATGTCGACGGCCAGCACATCAACACCCTGCTGCTGACCTTCCTCTTCCGCTTCATGAGGCCGCTGGTCGAGGCCGGGCACGTGTACCTGTCGCGCCCGCCGCTCTACAAGATCAAGTGGGGCCGGGACGACTTCGAGTACGCGTACTCCGACCGTGAGCGCGACGCGCTCGTGGAGCTCGGCAAGCAGTCGGGCAAGCGGATCCGCGAGGACTCGATCCAGCGCTTCAAGGGTCTGGGCGAGATGAACGCCGAGGAACTGCGCGTCACGACCATGGACGTCGACCACCGCGTCCTGGGCCAGGTCACCCTGGACGACGCGGCCCAGGCCGACGACCTGTTCTCGGTGCTGATGGGCGAGGACGTCGAGGCGCGGCGCTCGTTCATCCAGCGCAACGCCAAGGACGTCCGCTTCCTCGACATCTGAGTCGGTCCGTCGCTGACCGCTTCGAAAGGACTTGAGAACCAGCAATGGCCGACGAGAACACTCCCGCGACCACTGAACCCACCGAGGAAGAACCTGTCCTGCGCATCGAGCCCGTCGGGCTCGAGACGGAGATGCAGCGCTCCTACCTCGACTACGCGATGTCCGTCATCGTCTCGCGCGCGCTGCCGGACGTACGGGACGGTCTGAAGCCCGTCCACCGCCGTGTGCTGTACGCGATGTACGACGGCGGCTACCGGCCCGAGAAGGGCTTCTACAAGTGCGCCCGCGTCGTCGGCGACGTCATGGGCACGTACCACCCGCACGGCGACTCCTCGATCTACGACGCGCTCGTCCGCCTCGCCCAGCACTGGTCGATGCGGATGCCGCTGGTGGACTCCAACGGCAACTTCGGCTCCCCGGGCAACGACCCGGCCGCCGCCATGCGGTACACCGAGTGCAAGCTGATGCCGCTGGCCATGGAGATGGTCCGGGACATCGACGAGGAGACCGTCGACTTCCAGGACAACTACGACGGCCGCAACCAGGAGCCGACGGTCCTGCCGGCGCGCTTCCCGAACCTGCTGGTCAACGGCTCCGCCGGCATCGCGGTCGGTATGGCCACCAACATCCCGCCGCACAACCTGCGCGAGGTCGCGGACGGCGCCCAGTGGTTCCTGTCGCACCCCGACGCCTCGCACGAGGAGCTCCTGGACGCGCTCATCGAGCGCATCAAGGGCCCCGACTTCCCGACCGGCGCCCTCGTGGTCGGCCGCAAGGGCATCGAGGACGCGTACCGCACCGGGCGCGGCTCCATCACCATGCGCGCCGTGGTCGCGGTCGAGGAGATCCAGAACCGCCAGTGCCTGGTGGTCACCGAGCTTCCGTACCAGGTCAACCCCGACAACCTGGCCCAGAAGATCGCCGACCTGGTGAAGGACGGCAAAGTCGGCGGCATCGCCGACGTGCGGGACGAGACCAGCTCCCGTACCGGCCAGCGCCTGGTCGTCGTGCTCAAGCGCGACGCGGTCGCCAAGGTCGTCCTCAACAACCTGTACAAGCACACCGACCTCCAGACGAACTTCGGCGCCAACATGCTGGCGCTCGTCGACGGCGTGCCGCGCACCCTCTCGCTGGACGCGTTCATCCGCCACTGGGTGACGCACCAGATCGAGGTCATCGTCCGGCGCACCAGGTTCCGGCTGCGCAAGGCCGAGGAGCGCGCCCACATCCTGCGCGGTCTGCTCAAGGCGCTCGACGCGATCGACGAGGTCATCGCGCTGATCCGGCGCAGCGACACCGTCGACGTCGCGCGCGAGGGCCTGATGGGCCTGCTCTCCATCGACGAGATCCAGGCCAACGCGATTCTGGAGATGCAGCTCCGCAGGCTCGCCGCCCTGGAGCGCCAGAAGATCGTCGCCGAGCACGACGAGCTCCAGGCGAAGATCAACGAGTACAACGCGATCCTCGCCTCGCCCGAGCGCCAGCGCCAGATCATCAGCGAGGAGCTGGCCGCGATCGTCGAGAAGTTCGGCGACGACCGGCGCTCGAAGCTGGTGCCCTTCGACGGTGACATGTCCATCGAGGACCTGATCGCCGAAGAGGACATCGTCGTCACCATCACCAACGGCGGCTACGTCAAGCGCACCAAGACCGAGGACTACCGGTCGCAGAAGCGCGGCGGCAAGGGCGTACGGGGCACCAAGCTGAAGCAGGACGACATCGTCGACCACTTCTTCGTCTCCACCACGCACCACTGGCTGCTGTTCTTCACCAACAAGGGCCGGGTCTACCGGGCCAAGGCGTACGAACTGCCGGACGCCGGCCGGGACGCGCGCGGCCAGCACGTGGCGAACCTGCTGGCCTTCCAGCCGGACGAGAAGATCGCCCAGATCCTCGCCATCCGCGACTACGAGGCGGCGCCCTACCTGGTCCTCGCCACCAAGTCCGGTCTGGTGAAGAAGACGTCGCTCAAGGACTACGACTCGCCCCGATCGGGTGGTGTCATCGCCATCAACCTCCGGGAGACCGAGGCCGGCGGCGAGGACGAGCTGATCGGCGCAGAACTGGTCTCCGCCGAGGACGATCTGCTGCTCATCAGCAAGAAGGCGCAGTCCATCCGCTTCACCGCGACGGACGACGCGCTGCGCCCGATGGGCCGCGCCACCTCCGGCGTCAAGGGGATGAGTTTCCGCGAAGGCGACGAGCTGCTCTCGATGAATGTCGTCCGGCCCGGTACTTTCGTGTTCACCGCCACCGACGGCGGGTACGCGAAGCGGACCCCCGTCGACGAGTACCGCGTCCAGGGTCGCGGTGGCCTCGGTATCAAGGCCGCCAAGATCGTCGAGGACCGGGGTTCGCTGGTCGGCGCGCTGGTGGTCGAGGAGACGGACGAAATCCTCGCCATCACGCTCGGCGGTGGTGTGATTCGTACGCGAGTCAACGAGGTCAGGGAGACGGGCCGTGACACCATGGGCGTCCAACTGATCAACCTGGGCAAGCGCGATGCCGTCGTCGGCATCGCTCGTAACGCCGAGGCCGGTCGCGAGGCTGAAGAGGTCGACGGTCCCGAGGGGACCGAGATCGACATGGCTGAGGGCGAGTCTGCCGAGGCCGCAGTCGAGGGCATCGAGCCCTCGGCCGGGGAGCACGAGGAGTAAAGCGTGAGTGGATCCACGGGCGCCGGATCGGCCGCTTCCGGAGCGAACGGTGCCCGTGGCCCTGCCGCGGACTCCCAGGGGGTAACGGTGACCGACACCCGCGGGCCTGAGGCCCGCTCCGACTACGGGGCGCTGCCCGGCGAGCGCGAGAAGCCCTCCTCGGGCACCGCGCAGCCGTACCACCCGCCGCAGGCCTATCCGTCCCAGAACGGGACGCAGGGCGGTCAGCAGCGCGGCGGCGGCCCCGCCGTCCGCCGCCCCCGCACGGGGGCGCGCACGACGCCGCGGACGCGCAAGGCACGGCTGCGGGTGGCCAAGGCCGACCCGTGGTCGGTGATGAAGGTCAGCTTCCTGCTCTCCATCGCGCTGGGCGTGTGCACGGTGGTGGCGTCGGCGGTGCTGTGGATGGTCATGGACGCCATGGGCGTCTTCTCGTCGGTGGGCGGGACCATCAGCGAGGCCACCGGCTCCAACGAGTCGAACGGCTTCGATCTGCAGTCCTTCCTGTCGCTGCCGCGTGTGCTGATGTTCACCTCGGTGATCGCGGTCATCGACGTGGTGCTCGCCACCGCGCTGGCGACGCTCGGCGCGTTCATCTACAACCTCTCGGCCGGTTTCGTGGGCGGCATCGAGCTCACGCTCGCCGAGGACGAGTAGCGCGGGTCGCCGCAGGTCGGACCGGGGGCGGCCATCGATTTTGGGACTGGCCCCCACGTGCGCTAATCTTCAGAGGTCAGCGCGCGGGGGGACACCCCGCAGAGCGCGGCGGGGCTATAGCTCAGTTGGTTAGAGCGCATCCCTGATAAGGATGAGGCCACAGGTTCAAATCCTGTTAGCCCCACAGTGCAGAAGGTCCCCGGACGAATCGTCCGGGGACCTTTTCGTTGTGCGGACGGGTCTTCGTGGATGGGTCTTCCTCGTGCCGACAGAACGCCGTTGTCCTGACCGGGCTTCGGTCGTGCCCCCCACGGCTTCACCGAACCATGGGCCGGGGGTCCGGTGGGG
>NZ_JBJHPC010000081.1:0-18388 GCF_045257485.1 Streptomyces sp. YS-3
GGCTGGTTCGGTGGCGGAGGCGGCGGCGGCATCTTGAACAGTCCCTCCGCCACCGTCGGCTCCGCGGGCGGCGGCGGAGGCAGCGGGTACGGTCCGGCCGGCACCGTCTTCCACACCGGCGTGCACGCGGGCGACGGGTTGGTCAGCATCACCTACGCCCCGTCCTCGGCGGACGTCGGAGTACGCGTCACGGCCAAGCCGCAGCTGGGCATCCTGGTGCCCTACCTCCGGTACACCCTGACGGCCAACAACACCGGGCCCAACGCCGTCACCTCGGCCACGATCACCGTCTCCCTGCCGCGGGGTACGACCGCTACGGGCCTGTCCGCCGGATGCACCAGCCGCGCGGAAACCGTCACCTGCGCCTACGAGGCCATCGCGAGCGGCGCCGGCGCGACCAAGTCCTTCGACATCCCCTTGCATCTGCTCTCGCTGGGCCGCGTGTCGGTGACCGGCACACGTACCGCGTCGACGCCGACCGACCCCAACACGGTCAACGACAGCGCCACGGCCAGCTGCAATGTGCTTTCCATCCTCCTGGTCAGCTGTTCCTGACACCCGAAGGCCTCAGGGTGGGCCCGAGCGAGCCCCGGGTCCACCCCAAGGCCGCCGTTCTGACGGCCCCAGGCGGTCTGGAATGCCGAGTTCCTCGGCCAGGAGCCCCAGTGACGTGGAAAGGTCGCCGGGCGCGGAGCGCGGCGGCGGTTGGGGCAACGTAGACCTTGACGCGCGCCGGGTGGGCGTCGAAGCTCCGTACCAGCAGGCTTTCCCTGCCCTCGGCGCGCGGGCGTGAAGCCACGCTTCCGCCGCCGGCAGTTGGAGGAGGAACGAGACCATATGGCCCGCACTCCACCCTCTCCCTTCGATCTCTCACACCTGCGAGGGCTCCCTCCGCGCAACGGCAACCCCGACGCCGCCCGTGCCGAAGCCGTCATCCGCAGAGAATGCCTCGCGGTCGGCCTGACCCAGACGAGTCATGCGGCCTACACCTCCATGACGAGGTACCTGTTCCCCCTGACCCCAACCGACCGGCTTATCCCCATGGGCCTGCTCAACGACATACTCTTCTACGTCGACGACCTGCACAGCCCCCACCGCTCCAGCCTCGACGACACCATGTCCCCCGAGGTGGCCGAAATAATGGACAGGGCCGTGGAGGCGTTGAGAACCGGCACCGTGTCAGCCGGCGTGCTACCGGACAGCATGGCGATCAGTACCGGATTCGCGCGGGTGCGCGAACTGTTCTCGCGCAGCGCCCCGCCTCTTCTCCTGGAGCGCCTGGCCACAGCGGTGGAGCAGTGCCTGCAAGCCATGAAACGGCCGGTCAGGGATATCTATGTGAACGGAACCCCCGACGTCGAGCGGTATACGCGTATCCGTTACAGCGATTCGGGGATGAAGGTGGAGGTCGAACTCGCCGACTACGCCCGCGGGTTCCTCCTGCCCGATGAAGTGATCCGCCATCCTGTGATCGATCGGGCCCGTGACATCACGGTCCATATCGGCGGACTCATGAACGACCTCTTCTCCTACCACAAAGAAGTCGTCCGGCACGGACAGATGTTCAACCTCGTCCCCGTCATGCAGGCCGCCCTGCGCTGCTCCCCGCAGGAAGCGTTCAACGCCGCCGTGGACCACGTCAACCGGCTCACGGACGAGTTCGAAGAGATCATGCTGAGCCAACCCGCTCTCGCTGTCTCGCCGATGGCGGGTCAGACCGGGCAATACCTCGAATCACTCGCCGACCAGATCTCGGCCACCTACCACTGGCAGTTCCACACCAGCCGGTACAAAGAAGCCGGTTCAGTGGTCCCGCTGCTCAAGGCTCCCGCTCAACCCTAGAGGGCTGGCCGGCGGGCCGTCGCGCCGCGTCGGTGAGCGCGGCGGCCTCGTACGGTTCTAGCCTGCCAGCCCTCGGAACAGGCCCTCCAGATCGCGCTCGCCCTCGGGCGTCTGGGCGCCGTGGGCCAGTCCGCCGCGGATCAACCGTTCGGCCGCTGGGCGAACGAACTGGCTGGCCCACGCCGCGTGTTCCCGCAGGAGGCCCTCGGCCATGTCCTCGGGGGCAATGGCGCGCTTGGCCGCCGCGATCACACCCTCCGGCAGGGCCGCGATGTTGCGCGCGAGGCGGTCGACCATGTCGTCCAACTCGTCAGCAGGGACGGACCGGTTGACCCAGCCGTAGCGCTCCGCGGTCTCGGCGTCGTACAGGTCCGCACTCAGCACCGCCTCCAGAGCGCGACCGCGGCCGAGTCGGGCGGCGAGGTACTGCGTGCCTCCCCCACCAGGGACGATGCCCATGAGCGCCTCGATCTGGCCGATCCCGGCGCGACCGATCGCCGCGAACGCCATGTCCACGGCCGAGACGAACTCCGCCCCTCCCCCGCGCGCCATCCCGGCAAGCTTGACGATGGTCACCTGAGGCTGGTGCCGGAGCAACTCCCCCAGCGCCTGGAAGACGTTGACTCCATCCGGAAGGTCCGCCGCGAGTTCGTCGAAGGCGTCCGGGGCGTCTATGAGCGACATGTCCACGTGGGCTATGAAGAACTCCGGGTCGGCGCTGTCGAACACGATCACCCGGACCGAGTCGTCGTCCCTCAGCGCGGTCAACAGGTGCCGGAGGTCGGTCATCAGGGCCACGTTCAGGACGTTGACGGGTGGGTTGTCGAGGGTGACGCGGGCGATGCCGTCCTCGCTCCTCACGCGCAGGGTCGCGTAGGCGTCGTGGGTCATGGAGTGCTCCGATCGGTACCTGGTATGCATCTAGGTTCCTGATGCATACTCACAGTGCGGTGGCGGGCAACCGGCGTCAATAACGCACTTTCGGCATCTCAAGGATCGTGAAGGATACCGACATGGCCACTTCTGAAACCGGCACCGACTCCGGCACCGACTCCGGCATCGGCATCGACCCCGTCTACCGGTCCGACTGCCCCAGCCGCCCGATCCTCGACCAGATCGCGGACAAGTGGTCGATGATGGTGATGGCGGTCCTCGACAAGCCCACACGGTTCAACGAGATCAAGCGCCGCCTTGAGGGTGTGACCCAGCGGGTCCTGACCCAGACCCTGCGCCGTCTGGAACGCAACGGGATGATCGTGCGCCGCGTGCTGCCCACCTCGCCGGTCGGAGTCGAGTACTCCCTCACCCCACTCGGCGCATCCTTGCGGGAGCCCTTCGGCCGGTTGTACGACTGGACGGTCAACCACGCGGACGAGATCAGGGCACATCAGAGGGACTACGACCAACGCCTTCAGAGCTGAGAGTTCCCGGTTCTCCCTCGCAGCGAGGAACATGCGTCGGCGGCGGTGGTCAGGCTGTTCACGCGCCGCGGTTGTGCCAAGTGCTGGTTCTCAGTGGTGATATGCGGCCGTCGCGATCTCGATGAAGGAGCGGATCAACGGGTTGGTGTCGCCTTCGTTCCACACCGCGACCACCCGGCTCGGCGCCATGTCGGTCAGCGGCACCACGGTCAGTTCTGCGGGCAGGTCGTGTCCGAGCGGGGCCAGACCTACCGTGCCGTTCCACAGCACGGCCTGGAGACATTCGTGGACGGCGCGCACGACGGGGCCCTGACGGGGCCGGCCACCGTTCCAGTACGACTGCCAGGCCCGGTCGGTGTCTCGCGGGAACTGGAACCAGCGGCGGTCGCGCAGCTCGGCCAGTGACAGCTCGCCGCGCCGCGCCAATGGGTCGTCGGCGCGGAGGACCACCCCGACCGGGTCCCTTCGTAGCTCACGCAGTGTCAGGGCGGTCTCGTCGAAGGGCGCTCGCGTCAGGGCGACGTCGACCAGCCCGGCGCGCAGCCCGCACGTGGGGTCGGTCAGATCGGTGTCGCGGATATGGATGTCGATGCCGGGATGTCGTCGGCGGTAGGCGGCTGCCAGCCTGGCCGCTCCCGGGTCGGTGCCGTCACCCAGGATGCCGACGTTGATGGTCGTGACGCCGGCGGCGGCGCTGACGCGTACCCGGACGCGGTCGGCGTGTTCCAGGAGCGCTCGTGCCTCGTCGAGCAGCACCGTACCCACCGAAGTGAGCGTCACGCCGGTGGGCGAGCGGGTGAAGAGCAGCGCTCCGACTTGCGCCTCCAACTGCTTGATCGCCCGGCTCAACGGCGGCTGGCTCATGTGCAGTCGGGCGGCGGCCCGGCCGAAGTGGCGTTCCTCGGCGACGGCCACGAAGTAGCGCAGGGTGCGAAGCTCCACGCTGCGATGATACCGACGAGGTATCGCTACGCCACGATGAGTCTTGGACACCGGCAGGGCCTTGGCGGTGCACTCGTCAACATGAGCGAAGAAGTTACGACGAGCGAGCAGCAGCCGTACCCCGCCGTCTCCCTGGTGGGTCCCGGCGACGGCGAGGTGATCGTTCTGGGTACCACCCGTATGCGCGTCCTGGAGGACGGCAGCCACACCGGGCACCGCCTCGCGATCGCTGAGTCCGTCCTCGCCCCGCACACCCAAGGACCGCCGCAGCACCGCCATGGCCGACACGACGAGGGCTTCTACGTCCTCTCCGGCACCGTCCGGTTCACCGTCGGGGACGAGGAGTACGACGCCACCACGGGCACGCTGGTGATGGTTCCGCCCGGCACCCCTCACACCTTCGCCAACCCGACCGACCAGCCCGCCGTCATCCTCAGCACCTTCACCCCCGACCTGTACGTGCAGTACTTCCGGGACCTTCAAGCGGTGCTCGCCGACGGCCGGCCGCTGACACCCCAGGCCAACATCGACGCGATGAGCCGCTACGCGACCGAGCCCGCAGGCGACCACGCCTGAAGCCGACGGCCGGCACCGTCCGGCCGCCGCCCTGCTTTCGGCCGCGGGAACGCGGCGGGGCAGGGTTTCGTGCACCGGTGACCCACGAACGGAAGACATGGACATCGTCTACTGGATCGTCGCGGGACTGCTCGCCTTGTTCTATCTCTACGCCGGCACGCTGAAGGTGATCCGCAGCCGCGATCAGCTCCGGCCGATGATGGCATGGGTCGACCGAGTGCCTCTGCCCGTCGTCAGAGCCCTGGGGACGCTGGAAATACTCGGCGCGACCGGCCTGGTCCTGCCACCCCTCACCGGCGTCGCGCCCTCCCTTTCGCGAACCGCAGCCATCGGCTTCGTTCTCCTGCAGGTTGGTGCGGTTGTCGTTCACCTGGCGGGGAGGGACCGTCGGATCGCCCTCAATGTCGGGCTCACGGCCACCGCTGCCGTGACCATCTGGCTGTCCACCGCGCTGTGACCGGACTGGGCGGGGGGCGGTGCGTTCTTCGCCTGCCGTTCCAAGGGCCGGTGTCTACGTCTGGGCCGACGACCAGTTCGGCGGCTGGGGCATCGCGGGCCGGTTTGCGTCCGGTTTGGCCTGGCGTACGGCGTCGTGGGCGGCCAGGGCGGCGCGCAGGGTCAGGATGTCGGCGCCCCGGGACGCGTCCAGGCCGGTGAGTTCGGTGGCCTTGCGCAGCCGGTAGTCGACCGTGTTCGGGTGGACCTGGAGCCGGGCGGCGGCCTGGCGCCGGTCGAGCCCCCGCGCCAGGAAGGCGCGCAGCGTGTCGAGCAGCTCCGGGCGGGCGTCCAGCGGGTCGAGCAGGGCGGCCAGCCCCGCCCTGGCCGGGCTCGGCCGGCTCAACTGGTACTCCAGCAGCACGTCGTCGAGCAGGTACAGGCCGGGCCCGCGGCCGGACGCCTCCGCCACCGCGCGTACCTCCCCGGCCAGCCGGGCGGCCTCCGCCACCCCTTCTGGTTCCGCGGTCGTCGCCGCGGCCAGCAGTTCCGCGCCACACATCAGGCCGAGCTGCTCGACCAGCCGGGACAGCCGCGCCCGGTCCGTCGGGCCGAAGTCGGCCGGCGCCGTCTCGTACGGGATGAGCGCCAGCCCGCCGCCGCCGGACAGCACGGTGAGCGGAACGCCCGTCGTCTGGCGCTGGATCTCGTTGCGCAGCCGCCGGAGCTTGCGGCGGGCGGCGACCGAGTGGTTCACACCGGGCACCAGCTCGTCCGGGTGCGGCCCCACCGCGATACTCAGCACCAGGTAGCAGGGGGGCAGCCGGACGCCGGCCCGGTCCGCCGCGTACTGGGGGCTGCCGCCCTCCAGCAGCCGGGACAGCAGCGACTGCAGCGCGACCTGCTCGTCGCTGAGCGCCGTCTGCCGCTCCTGCACATACCCGGCGGCCACCTCGCAGCTCACCATCCGCAGATATGCCAGCATCTGGCGCTGCACCAGCAGTACGTCGGCCAGGTCGCCCGGTTCGGCCGCCGAGAAGACCTGGGCGGCGCACTCCTCCGCACCGAGGTGGTAGGCACCGACCACGGCCTCCAGCGGTACGCCCTCGTCGGCGCGCCGGGCCGACGACTCACGGATGACCGCCGCCTCGGCCTGTCCGGGCATCTCGCCGGTGCACAGGACGGCCGCGAAGCCCCGTATACCGTGGGCCACCTGCTTGGCGATGTCGCCGCCGAGCTGCTCCGCGGGCAGCGTCCCGTACACGGGGAGCCGCTCGACCAGCCGGACCATCACGGCGCGTTCGAGCGCACCCGCCGCGCTTTGCAGCCGCTTGTGGACCGGCACACCGCCGAACCGCGGCACCCGGTCCGGCTCCACGGCGTTGGATCCGGTCACAATCCACCTCGCACTTCTCTGTTCCCCACCCCGGAGACTCGGCCGCGTAACGGCCCCATGATGTTTCCGGGACATCACCTACTGGTTGGTAACACGACTGGCTGGTGAATGGCCAGATGTGGCAGGACCTCGGCCGCGTCGTTCACCGCACTTTCCTTCCGGGGACCGCCCACCCCGGCCCGACGTGCCGCGCACCGGACCCCCTGCCGGCGCGTCGGACCCCCACCCAGGAATCGAGGAACGCATGTCCAAGGCAGCCGTTCGCCTGATCTCCGTCGCTGTCGCCGCCGCAGCCATGGCCACCGCGCCCGCCGCCACGGCCGCCGCGGCCACGCCCGCCGCCGCGACGGCCTCGGCGAGCGACCCGTTCTACGCCTACACCGGCAGCGAGCCGCTGTCCTCGTTCGCGCCGGGCACCGTACTCAAGACGCGGACCCTGCCCTACCACGTCCTCGGCATTCCCACGCCCCTCAAGGCGGTCCAACTGCTCTACCGCACCACCGACGCCCAGGGCCGCCCCGCCGCCAACGTGACCACGGTGGTGCGCAGTCTGACGGGTGACAGCAGCAAGGCCGTCTCCTACCAGTCGTTCTACGATTCCCTCAACCCGGAGGACAGCCCCTCCCGGGCGATCGCCGGTGACGTCACCCTGGGCGGAGTCATCCCCAACGCGGAGGCGCTCTTCATAGCGCCACTGCTGCTGAAGGGCTACAACCTCGTCATCCCGGACACCGAGGGGCAGCAGGCCAACTTCGCCGCCGGACCGGAGTACGGGACCAACACCCTCGACTCGATCCGCGCCGCGACGAAGGCGGCCGAGACCGGCCTGGACTCCACCACGTCATTCGGCCTCATCGGCTACTCGGGCGGCGCCATCGCGACGAACTGGGCCGCCGCGCTCGCGCCGCGCTACGCGCCGGACGTGAACCGCCGACTGGTCGGCTACGCGGAGGGCGGCCTCCTCGTGGACCCGGCGCACAACCTGAAGTACGTCGACGGCTCGCTGGCCTGGACCGGCGTGATCCCCATGGCCGTCATCGGCGTCTCCCGCTCGTACGACATCGACCTCAAGAGCTACCTCAACGACTACGGTCTGGGCGTCTACAAGGACCTGGAGCGCGGCTCGATCATCGACGCCCTCGGCCACTACCCGGGGCTGACCTGGAAGAAGATGGCGAAGCCGCAGTACGCCAACCCCAACTCGATCCCCGCCTTCCTGACCGCGATGAACAAGCTCAACCTCGGCTCCGCCGGCACCCCGGCCGTCCCCGGGTTCATCGGCCAGGGCGACGGAGGCGTCCTGGAGGGGACCTTCAGCAACCGCCCGGGCATCGGCACGGGCGACGGCGTGATGGTCGCCGGCGATGTGCGCTCGCTCGCCCGGCAGTACTGCGCCACCGGCGGCTCCGCCGTCAAGTACAAGCAGTACGAGCTGCTCAGCCACACGGGTGCGACCCTGGCCTGGGCGCCCGCCGCGCTGGGCTGGCTGAACGACCGCTTCGCCGGGCGCACGGCGCCGTCCGACTGCGGCCGGATCGCCGGCGGCAACTCGCTCGCCCCGGAGGAGCCCGCTCCGCTGTCGTGATCCGCAGCCGACCCCTGCGGCCCGGCGGCGCCGGCGACCCGTATACGTACGGGACGCCGGCGCCGTGGGCGTTGCGTGGCCGGGGCGAGACGCGGCCCTTCGCGCAGGTCCGGCGGATCGGCGGTCCCGTCCGATCCCTGCCGGGGCGGACTTCACACGGGCGACCTGGGCTGTCGCCGCGTCCGCTATCCCGGGGCCTGCGTCTCCGCTTCCGGTACCGGCAGGTCCCGCAGGGTCCGCAGGGGGCCCTTCAGCAGCAGCAGCGCGCACAGCGCGTTGCCCGCGTACAGGATCCACAGGGCGGCGCGGTCGCCGGCGGCCGTGCCCAGGACGCCGCCCAGCAGGCTGCCGACCGGCACCGTTCCGTACATCACGAAGCGGATGCCGGAGCTGACCCGGCCGAGCATCTCGGGCGGGCAGTACGCCTGGCGGAAACTGACGATGACGATGTTCCCGGCGACGATCCCGGCCATCAGGAAGAACTCGCCCACCAAGAACGCCAGCAGACCCACGCCGTCGCTCGTCAGCGGAATCAGCAGGCCGAACGGGCCGGCGCCGAACGCGCACAGCAGGACCGCGCGGGCACTGCCGACCCGGCGGGCCAGGCGCGGCGAGAGCACCGCGCCCAGCACGCCCCCGAGACCGGCCAGGGCGATCAGCACGCCGATGACCGTGCCGTCGGCGCCGACCGTACGGCTGAGGAAGAGGATCGCCAGGGACTGGGCACCGGCGAGGAAAAGGTTCATCGCCGCGTCGCAGACGAGGATCGTCCGCAGGAACGGGTCACGGGTGAGGAAGGCGACGCCGTCGCGTATCTCGCGCAGCAGCGCCCTCTCTCCCGGCGCGCGCTCCTCACCGCCCGGCGGGCTCTCCGGGGTACGGATCCGGGCCAGCAGGACCGCCGAGACCAGGAAGCTCAGCCCGTCGGCGAGGAAGCCGACGGCCGCGCTCCCGGCCTGGGCCAGCGCGCCGCCCACCCCCGGGGCGACGACCTCGGCGGCGGACTCACTGGTCTGCAGCCGGGCGTTGCCGTCCGCGAGCTGGTCGGCGGGCAGCAGAGCCGGCAGATACGCGCTGTAGGCCGCCCGGAAGAACACATCGGCCGTGCCCAGCAGCAGCGACACCACGAGGAGCTGGCCGGTGGTCAGGGCGCCCAGCCAGGCCGCGGCGGTCAGGGAGAACATCAGGGCCGCCGAGACCGTATTGCACACGATCATCACCGGCCGCCGTCGCATCCGGTCCGTCCAGGCGCCCACCGGCAGACCGATGAGCAGCCAGGGCAGCCATGCGGCGGCGTTCAGCAGGCCCATGGTGAACGCCCCGGCACCGAGTGCCTCCACCGCGATCAGCGGCAGCAGGACCCGGGTCGCCGCGCTGCCGAGCTGGCTCACCGACTCCCCCGCCCACAGCAGCCGGAAGTCCCGGTGGCGCAGGGGGCCCGGCGGTTTCTGCGGCCGGGCCGCCGTCGCCGCGCTCATCGGCGCACCAGCGCTTCGCCGCCTGCTGCCCGGCGCAGCAGCGCACCGATCTCGGAGGCGGGCTTGGGCGTCATCATCTCGCCGTGGGTGCAGGGCGCCTGATGGTGGGTGATCCGGCCCGTCAGGTAGGGCCGCCAGGTCTGCGGGTCCGGTGTGCCGGCCTCGTGCGCGGCCGACACCAGGGTGAGGTCGCCGTCGAACACGGCGGGGCGGTGGCCGGCCGCGAGCCTGTCGTGGTGGACGAACGTCTCGCCCAGCGCGGTGACCGTCTCCTCGTCGAGCGCCGCCAGCGGGCCGTCCTGCGTCCGGGCCGTGCGCAGGAAGTCCGGCAGGGACAGCGGGCCGGTGACGGGGAGCGGTCCGGTCGGGTATCCGAGCGAGTCCAGCAGTTCCCGCAGCGGGTCCGCCGTCGCTCCCGCCTCCGCGCCCGGGTAGCCGTCGAGGAGCATGGGCGGCGCCACCTCCTGCCCCGCCTCGCGCAGCCGTACCGCGACCGCGTGCGCGACCAGGGCGCCGAAGGACCAGCCGAGGAGGTGGTAGGGGCCGGACGGCTGGGCCGTGCGGATGAGGGCCGCGTAGTCGTCGGCCATCTCGTTCACGCTCGCGGGCCGCTCCCCCGGCTCGCTGAGCGCGCGAGCCTGGAGGGCGTGCACGGGACGGTCGGGACCGAGGTGGTCCAGGAGTTCCCGGTAGACCCAGCCGATCCCCGCGCCCGGGTGGACGCAGAACAGCGGGGGCTCTGCGGCCGTGCCGGGCTGGAGGGTGATCAGTGGCGCGGTCGGCTCCTCGTCGGTGCGGCCGGTGGCCGCGCGGGCGGCGAGGCCCGCGACGGTCGGGGCGGCGAACAGGTCCTGCACACCCAGCTCCCCGCCCAGCGTCTCGCGGACCCGGGACATCAGCCGGGCCGCCAGCAGGGAGTGCCCGCCGAGCGCGAAGAACCCGTCCTGGGCGCCGACGCTGCCCTCCGGAAGGCCCAGGACCTCGGCAAACAGCCCCGCTATGGCTTTCTCGCCGGGGGTCCGCGGGGCTTCACCTTCCGTGCGGGCACCCTGGGGCGCGGGCAGCGCGGCCCGGTCGAGCTTGTCGTTGGGCGTACGCGGGAACGCGTCCAGGACGACGAACGCCGAGGGCACCATGTGGTCGGGCAGCACGGCGGCCAGATGGGCCCGCAGCGCCTCCGTTTCCAGGGCCGCGGTGGCGCCCTGCGCCGGGACGGCGTAGGCGACCAGACGGTCGCCGCCCGGTCCGTCGCGTCGTACGGTGACGGCCGCCTGCGCGACGCCCGGGGCGCCGGCGAGGGCCGCCTCGATCTCGCCGGGTTCGATGCGGAAGCCGCGGATCTTGACCTGGTCGTCGGTGCGGCCGAGGTAGTCGAGAACGCCGTCGGCGGTCCAGCGGACCAGGTCACCGGTGCGGTACATCCGTGCGCCCGGCTCGAACGGGCAGGCCACGAACCGCTCCGCGGTCAGCCCCGGCCTGCCCAGATAGCCGCGGGCGAGCCCGGCCCCGGAGAGGTAGAGCTCGCCCCGTACGCCCGGGGCCACCGGGCGCAGGGAGCCGTCCAGTACATAGGCGCGTGTGTTGGAGACGGGCCGGCCGACCAGCGGGCGTGCGCTGCGGGAGGTCTGCCACCACAGGGCGTCGACGGTGCACTCGGTCGGCCCGTACAGATTGAAGGCGACCAGGCCGTCGGTGTCGCGCAGCCGGGTCCACAGCCGCTCGTCCGCGGCCTCGCCGCCGATGAGCAGCACGCTCGGCGGAGCGTCGAGCAGTCCCTCCTCGACCAGTTGCGCCGCGTGGGTGGGGGTGACGTCGACGACATCGAGGGCGGTCTCGGTGATGTGGCGGACGAAGGCGGCTGCGTCGCGGCGGACTCCGTCGCCGATCAGGTGGAGCTCGTGCCCGGCCACCAGCCACATCAGGCCGTCCAGGGACGCGTCGAAGGAGAGCGAGGCGGCGAGCGCCACCCGCAGCCGCCGTCCGCCCGTGGCCCGTTCGGCCCCGGCCATGGTGTGGGCGCGGTGGAAGGCGTGGAGGTTGCGCAGGGCCGCGTGGTCGACGACGACGCCCTTGGGGCGGCCGGTGGAGCCGGAGGTGTAGACGAGGTACGCGGCGTCGCCGGGGCGCGGTGCCCGGTCCGGCCCTGCGGTGGGGTGCGCGGCCGTGGCGGGCTCGTCGTCGAGGAGGATCCGGGGCGGGCGGGCCGCGTCGTCCAGCGGCAGACGGGCGGCGGTCGCGGTGTCGCTCACCAGGAGCGCCGGGGCGGAGTCGGCGAGCATGTGGGCGATCCGCTCGGCGGGGTAGTCGGTGTCGAGGTGGACGAAGGCGGCGCCCGCCTTCAGGACGGCCAGCAGCGCGGCGACGGAGTCGGCCGAGCGGGGCAGTGCCAGCGCGACCACCCGCTCGGGCCCGGCGCCGGCGGCGATCAGACGGTGGGCGAGGCGGTTGGAGCGGGCGTCGAGCTCGGCGAAGGTGAGCCGGGTGCCCTCGTGGACGAGCGCCGTGGCCTGCGGGGTGCGGGCGGCCTGCGCCGCGAACAGCTCGGGCACGGTGGCGGCCGGGACGGGCAGCCCGGTGTCGTTCCACCGCGTCAGCAGCCGGTGCCGGTCCGCCGGCGTCAGCGGGTCGGCGGCTCCGACGGGCCGGTGCGGCTCGGCCGCGAGCTGTCCCAGCACCCGGGCCAGTCCGGCGGCCACCGTCTCGGCGGTGGCGCGGTCGAAGAGTTCGGCCGCGTATTCCACGTGTCCGGCGATGCCCGCCGGTGTGCCGTCGGCGGTGTGCCGCTGCTGGATGTCCACGGTCAGGTCGAACTGGGCCACGTCGAAGCGGAACGGTTCGGGGCGCACGTCCAGACCGGCCAGCTCCAGGGCCCCGTCGGTACTGTCCTGGACCTGGAGCATGACCTGGAAGAGGGGGTGGCGGGCGAGGGAGCGCTCGGGGTTGAGCGCCTCGACGACCCGTTCGAACGGCACGTCCTGGCACTCGTACGCCTGAAGATCCGCCTCCCGCACCCGCTCCAGGAGCTCCGCGAAGCTGGGATCACCCGACACATCGGTACGCAGCACCAGCGTGTTGACGAAGAACCCCACCAGATCGTCCAACGCCTCCTCACCACGCCCCGCCACCGGGGTGCCGATCGGGATGTCGCCGCCCGCGCCCAGCCGGGACAGGAGTACCGCCAGAGCGGCCTGGACCACCATGAACACGGTGCAGCCGTGCTCGCGGGCCAGTTGCAGCAGCCGCGCGTGGAGTGCGGCGTCCAGCTCGACCGGTACCGCCGCGCCGGTGAAGCCCGGCGCCGCCGGTCGCGGCCGGTCGTACGGCAGCGCCAGCTCCACCGGGGCATCGGCCAGCGCGCCGCGCCAGTAGTCGAGTTGACGGGAGATCGGAGCGGCCGGGTCGTCCTCGCCCCCCAGCAGCTCGCGCTGCCAGAGGGTGTAGTCGACGTACTGCACCGGCAGCGGCGCGAACTCGGGCGCGCGCCCGTCGCGGCGTGCCTCGTACGCCTGGGCCAGATCGTGGAAGAGGGGGTCCCAGGACCAGCCGTCGAGGGCGATGTGGTGCACGACGAGCGCGAGGACGTGCTCGTCGTCGGCCGTGCGGTAGAGCGCCGCGCGCACCGGCGGGCGGGCCGCCAGGTCGAACGGCTCGGCCAGCAGGGCGTCGAGGGCGGCGCCGGGCCCCTCCGGCCCGCAGGCGAGGACGTCCGGGCGGACCACCGCGCCTTCGGCGGCCAGTACCCGCTGGTACGGCTCGCCGTGGGTCTCGGGGAACACCGTGCGCAGCGCCTCGTGCCGGCCGGTCACATCCGTGAGGGCCGCGGCCAGGGCGTCGGCGTCCAGCGGGCCGCGCAGCCGCAGGGCGAACGGGCAGTGGTACGCGGCGCCCTGACCGGCCCGGCTGAGGAACCACAGGCGGCGCTGGGCGGGTGAGAGCGGCGGAGCAGCGGGGCGCTCGGGGGCCGGGGCGAGCACCGGGCGCGCCCGGTCCGGGCCGACGGCGGCGCCGAGGCGGGTGGCGAGTCCGGCGACGGTGGGGTGCTGGAAGAGGTCGCGGATGCCGAGCTCGGCGCCGAGCGCCGAACGGACCCGTGAGAGCAGCCGGGTGGCGAGCAGGGAGTGTCCGCCGAGGTCGAAGAAGCTGTCCTCGGCGCCGATCGAGTCCACGCCGAGCACCTGGGCGAACAGTGCCGCGAGGATCTCCTCGCGCGGGCCGCGCGGGGCCCGGGAGGCGCTCTCGGCGGTGAACTCGGGTGCGGGCAGCGCGGCGCGGTCCAGCTTGCCGTTGCGGTTCATGGGGAAGCTCTCCACGGCCACGAACGCCGAGGGGATCATGTGGTCGGGCAGGTGCTCGGCGAGCTGTTTGCGCAAGGAGCCGGGCTGCGCGCCGTGGCCCGCGGCCGGGATGACGTACGCCACCAGGCGCTTGCCGCCGGGGCCGCTTTCGCGGGCGATCACCGCGGCCTGGGCTACCTGCGGGCAGCGGCGCAGCGCGGCCTCCACCTCGCCGGGTTCGATGCGGAAGCCGCGGATCTTGACCTGGTCGTCGGCGCGGCCGAGGTAGTCGAGCGCGCCGCCGGCCGTCCAGCGGACGAGGTCGCCGGTGCGGTACATCCGGGCGCCCGGCTCGAACGGGCAGGCCACGAAGCGGCCGGCGGTGAGGGCGGGGCGGCCCAGATAGCCGCGGGCCAGGCCCGTACCCGCGAGGTAGAGCTCGCCCGCGACGCCCGGGCCGACCGGGCGCAGCCGCTCGTCCAGGACATAGGCGCGGGTGTTGGCGAGCGGGCGGCCCACCAGCGGCTCCTGGCTGTCGGCGGCGTCCCACCACAGGGTGTCGACGCTGCACTCGGTGGGGCCGTAGAGGTTGTGGCAGAGCAGGCCCTCGGTGGCGCGGACCCTGCTCCACAGGGCCCGGCCCGCCGCCTCGCCGCCGAGCAGCAGCACGCCCGGGCGGTGGCCGGGGCCGTCGAGGAGGCCCTCCTCGACCAGCTGTTCGGCGTAGGTGGGCGTCACATCGAGCGCGTCGATACCGGTCGCGGTGATGTGGCGGACGAGGGCGGCGGCGTCGCGGCGGGTGTCGTCGTCGATGAGGTGCAGCTCATGGCCCGCGACCATCCAGAGCAGCCCCTCCCAGGAGGTGTCGAAGGAGAGCGCGGCGGTCAGCGCCATGCGCAACGGGCCGCCGCCGCCCCGCTCCTCGGCGCGGGCGATGACCCCGGCGCGGTGGAAGGCGTAGAGGTTGCGCAGCCCGGCGTGGTCGATCACCACGCCCTTGGGTTCGCCGGTGGATCCGGAGGTGTGGATGACGTAGGCGGCGTGGTGCGGGTGGATCGCGCGGCCGGGGTCGCCCGCCGGGAAGTGGCCGGGGCCGTCGACGAGGACCTGGCCGGCGGCCGTGGCCGGCAGGTGGGGCGCGGTGGCGCGGTCGGTGACGACCGCGGTCGCGGTGGCGAGCAGCCTGGCGATGCGCTCGGCCGGGTAGTCGGTGTCGACGGGGACGAACGCGGCTCCGGCCTTGAGCACCGCCAGCAGCGCGACCACCGACTCCGCCGAGCGGGGCAGTGCCAGCGCGACCAGGTCCTCGGGTCCGGTTCCGTGCGCGGCCAGGCGGTGGGCGAGGGAGTTGGCCCGCCTGTTGAGTTCGGCGAAGCTGAGGGCGGTGTCCCCGAAGACGAGGGCGGTCGCGTCGGGGGTGCGGGCGGCCTGCGCCTCGAAGAGCTGGGGCAGCATCTGCTCGGGCACCGGGGCCGCGGTGTCGTTCCACCCGGTGAGGACCTGGTGGCGCTGCTCGGCGCTGAGGGGGTCGGCGAGCGCGGCGGGCCGCTCGGGGTCGGCGGCCAGCTGGCGCAGTACGCGGGTCAGCGCGGCGGCGATGCCGGTGGCGGTCTCCCGGTCGAAGAGGTCGGTGGCGTACTCCAGCGCTCCGGTGATTCCGGCCGGGGCGCCGTCCGCGGCGCGGTGCTCGTGGAAGTCCACGGTCAGGTCGAACTTGGCGATGTCCCAGCCGACCGGCTGCTCGGCGCAGACCACTCCGGGCAGTGCGAACGCCGGGCCGTCGCCGCTCTCCAGCGTCACCATCACCTGGAAGAGGGGGTGGCGGGCGAGGGAGCGCTCGGGGTTGAGCGTTTCCACGACCCGCTCGAACGGCACGTCCTGGCACTCGTACGCCTCAAGATCCGCCTCCCGCACCCGCTCCAGGAGTTCGGCGAAACTCGGATCACCCGACACATCCGTACGCAGCACCAGCGTATTGACGAAGAACCCCACCAGATCGTCCAACGCCTCCTCACCACGCCCCGCAACCACCGTGCCCAGCGGGATGTCCTCCCCCGCCCCCAGCCGCGACAACAGCACCGCCAGGCCGGCCTGGAGCGCCATGAACAGGGTGCACCCCTGTTCGCGGGCCACCTCGGCCAGGCGTGTGTGCAGGGCGGCGTCCAACTCCACCGGCACCGAACCACCCGCGAAGCTCGCCACCGGCGGGCGCGGACGGTCGTACGGCAGCGCCAGATCCGCCGGAAGAGCGGCCAGCTCCTCGCGCCAGTAACCGAGCTGCTGGGCGGTCACGCTCTGCGGGTCGTCCTCCTCGCCCAGCGTCTCGCGCTGCCATGCGGCGTAGTCGGCGTACTGCACCGGCAGCGGCGCGAACCCGGGCTCGCGGCCCTCGCGCCGCGCCTCGTAGGCCGTGGCGAGGTCGCCGAGGAGGGGGCCCCACGACCACCCGTCAGTGGCGATGTGGTGGATCACCAGGGACAGGACGAACTCGTCGCCGCCCAGCGTGAACAGAGTGGCCCGCACCGGCAGTTCACCGGTCAGGTCGAAGACGTGGCCCGCCTCGGCGGCGAGGGCGGACGCCAGGGCGTCCTGGGTGCTCTCCACCATCCGCAGGGCGGGGGTGCGGTCGAGGACCTGCTGTACGGGCTCGCCGTCCACCTCGGGGTAGACGGTCCGCAGCACCTCGTGCCGGGTGGCCACGTCCTGGAGGGCCGCCGCCAGCGCCACCCAGTCGAGCCGGCCGCTCAGGCGGGTGGTCAGGGGGCAGTTGTAGGCCGGGCCGGTCTCGGGCATCCGGTTGAGGAACCACAGCCGTCGCTGGGCGAAGGAAACGGGGTACAAGGGATTCTCCTGGAAGTGCGCGGGGACGACGGGGTGGTTCAGCCGTTCAGGCGGCGCGGCGCGGGACGCGCCGCGGGGGCGGTGGCGAGCCGGGCGGCGGTTTTCGCCGGGGTGGGGTGCTGGAACAGGTCGCGGATTCTCAGCTCCAGGCCGAGTTCCGCCCGGATGCGGCTGATCAGCCGGGTCAGCAGCAGGGAGTGGCCGCCGAGGGCGAAGAAGTTGTCGTCCGCGCCGACTTCCTCGCGGTCGAGCACCTCGGCGTACAGCTCGCGCACGCGCCGCTCGACGCCGTCGGCCGTGCCGGCCCGCTCGGCTTCTCCGGTCGCGGTCGCGCTCTTCTCGTCCGGCACGCGGCGGGAGAGCCCTTCGAGGGCGCTCACCTTGAGCTCGGGGTGGTCCGCGAACTGCTTGAGCGCGGTGACCAGGTCATGCGCCAGCCGCTCGGCGCCCGCCGCGTCGAACAGTTCGGTGGCGTAGGTCAGTTCGCCGCTCATGCCGAGCGGGCTGCCGTCCTGCGCACGGCTCTCGACGACGTCGACGCCGAGGTCGAACTTCGACACCGCCGACTCGACGGGGAAGCCCTCGGCCGCGACGCCCGGCAGTCGGGGCACGGCCGGACCCTCGCTCTGCACCTGGAGCAGCACTTGGAACAGGGGGTGGCGGGCGAGGGAGCGCTCGGGGTTGAGTGCCTCCACGACCCGCTCGAAGGGCACGTCCTGGTGGGCGAAGGCGGCGAGGTCTGTCTCCCGGACTCGGTGCAGCAGGTCGGTGAAGGTGGGGTCGCCCGCCAGGTCGGTGCGCAGGACCAGGGTGTTGACGAAGAAGCCGACGACGTCGTCGAGTGCCTCGTCGGCGCGGCCCGCCACCACCGTGCCGATCGGGATGTCCGCTCCCGCGCCCAGCCGCGACAGCAGGGCGCCCAGGGCCGCCTGCACGACCATGAACAGGGTGCAGCCGCTCTCGCGGGCCACGGCCGACAGCCGGGCGTGCAGGTCGGCGTCCACCCGCAGGGGCACCGAGCCGCCCGCGAAGCTCGCCACTTCCGGGCGCGGCCGGTCATGGGGCAGGGTCAGCTCCGCCGGCAGGGCGGTGAGTTCCTTGCGCCAGAAACCGAGCTGACGGGTGATCAGGCTGTCCGGGTCGCTCTCCGCGCCCAGCGTCTCGCGCTGCCACAGGGTGTGGTCCACGTATCGCACGGGCAGCGGCGTGAACTGCGGCGTGCGGCCGTCGCGGCGTGCTGCGTACGCCGTGGCCAGGTCGTCCAGGAGCGGGCCCCACGACCAGCCGTCGGTGGCGATGTGGTGGATCACCAGGGCGAGGACGAAGTCCTCGGCGCCGAGCTCGAAGAGGTGGGCGCGGAAGGGGAGTTCCTCGGCGAGGTCGAACTCGTGGGCCGCCGCCCGGCGTACGGCCTCGGGCAGCGCGGTCTCCTCGATCCGCTCGGGCACCAGCACCGGCGCCGMSKCGGCGCCGGTGAGCAGCCGCAGCCGGGGCTCGCCGTCGGTCTCGGGGAAGACGGTGCGCAGCACCTCGTGCCGGGCGGTCAGATCGCCGAGGGCCGCGGCGAGCGCGGCCGTGTCCAGGGGGCCGCGCAGCCG
>NZ_JBJHPC010000801.1:0-2561 GCF_045257485.1 Streptomyces sp. YS-3
CGCCCCGGTGGCACGGCCCCGGCCATGCACATCCCCGCGCCGATGCTGCATGCTGTGCCTTTACGGCCTGACGACCGTCCCCCGGCATGGAGCGGCACATGACTACCCCGACCCCGGTGTTCCCGGACATCTCCATCAGCACCGACCGGCTGGTGCTGCGCGCCTTCGACGAGGACGACATCCCGGCGCACATCGAGATGATGAACGACGAGCACGTCATCGCCTGGACCTCCGTGCCCCACCCCTACACGGCCCGCGACGCCCTGGAGTTCGTCCGGCTGCACGCCCCCGCCGAGCGCACCTCGGGACGCGGCATCGTCTTCGCCGTCACCGAGTTCCTCACCCAGCGCCTCGTCGGTGTCATCCACCTCCAGAACACCAACTGGCGCACCCTGGCCACCGAGGTCGGCTACGTCATCGCGCCCTGGGCGCGCGGCGAGGGCTATGCCACCGAGGCCGTGCTCGCCGCCGCGCAGTGGCTCTTCCGCGACCAGCGCTTCGAACGCATCGAGCTGCGCACCGCCGCCGACAACACCGCCTCCCAGCAGGTCGCCCAGAAGATCGGCTGCATCAGCGAGGGCGTGCTGCGCAACGCCTGGATAGCGCGCAGCCAGACGGAGGACGGCGGCTGGACGGACATCCGCACCGACCTGATCGTGTGGAGCCTGCTCCCCGAGGACCTCGACGGCGTCGCCGACCAGCTCACGGACGCCGGGTACGCCTCCTTCGCCGACTGGAACTGAACCGGCCACCACCCACGCTCACCCCGCCGCGCCCGCCCCGCACCAGGTAACCTCACCCTGGCCGGACCCGCCGGGACCGCCCCGACCTGCGACAACTCCAGGAGACTGACGACGATGGCCGACCGCGTCACGGTGATCGGCTGGGACGGCTCGCCGCTCACCCCGGCGGCCCGGTCCGCGCTGTCCGCCGCCACCCTGGTGGCCGGCGCCGCCCACCATCTGGCGCTGCCCGAGGTGCCCCCGCGCGCCGAGCGGATCCGGCTCGGCAGCGTCGACCTCGCCGCCCGCCGGATCGCCGGGCACCGCGGCAGCGCGGTCGTCCTGGCCGACGGGGACCCCGGGTTCTTCGGCGTCGTCCGCACCCTGCGCGCCCCCGAACACGGCCTGGAGGTCGAGGTGGTGCCCGCGGTCTCGGCCGTGGCCGCCGCCTTCGCCCGGGCCGGGATGCCCTGGGACGACGCCCAGATCGTCGTCGCGCACCGCCGCACCCTGCGCCGTGCCGTCAACGTCTGCCGGGCGCACACCAAGGTCGCCGTCCTCACCTCGCCCGGCGCCGGACCCGTCGAACTGGCCCTCCTCCTCGAAGGCGTCCACCGCACCTTCGTCATCTGCGAGGAGCTCGGCAGCGAGCGCGAACAGGTCACCGTCCTCACCTCCGACAAGGTCGCCGACCACGCCTGGCGCGACCCCAACCTGGTCATAGTGATCGGCGGCGGCCAGGGCGCGGCTGCGGGCGCCGGCTGGATCGCCGGACGCGACCCCGGCCACCCGCAGCAGGTCCGCGGCTGGGCGCTCCCCGCGCACGCCTACGGCGAGGGGCTCGGCCCCGGCGAGTCCGCCGATCTGCGCGCCGCCCAGCTCGCCCGGCTCGGCCCGCGCACCGGCGACCTCGTCTGGGACATCGGCTGCGGCAGCGGGGCGCTGTCCGCCGAGGCCGCCCGGTTCGGGGCCGCCGTCATCGCCGTCGACGCCGACCCGGACGCCTGCGCCCGTACCGAGGCGGCGGCCCGGCGCTTCGGTGTGCAGGTCCAGGTGGTCGCGGGCCGCGCCCCGCACGTCCTGGAGTCGCTGCCCGAGCCCGACGTCGTCCGCGTCGGCGGCGGGGGAGCCCAGGTCGTCTCCGCGTGCGCCGACCGCCGCCCGGAGCGGATCGTCGCGCACGCCGCCACCCGCGACGGCGCCGAGGCGATCGGCGCCGCCCTCGAAGCCGGCGGATACGACGTGGAGTGCGCCCTCCTCCAGTCCGTGGAACTGGATACGAGCGCCTGGTCGGAACGCGAACGCTCGGTCGCTTTCCTGCTCTCCGGAAGGCGCCGGGAAAGGTCCCCGTGATCTCTTCGGCGTGTCGTCCGGGGTAGGCTGGCCGACTGTTGTACCGCACCGGGCCGTTCGGCGCTACGTTCGTCAATGTCCGGAATGGGGAACCGGTTTGGGGCCCTGTCGCGGTACGTCGGATCCCGGTGGAGCGCAACGTGGCGCACCCCACACGTTCCGTGGCCGAGACGGGGCGCCAGGTCGGCGATCTCCCGCGAGAATGCTGTGTGTCCGCGGGCCGCTCGCACCGCGCGGCGTGCCCGCTCGTTGTTGTCGACGGGTGCGGGGCGTGCCGTGCGAGGGCGGTCCCCGGGCGCAGGCCGAAGAAGCACTACAGATGGACGAGGGGTACGCATGACTGACACCGGCCAGGTCCCGGGCGAGGGACTGCCGGAGGACGCAGGCATGGTGGAGCAGCCGGGCGTCCCCGCTCCCGGCGCGTACACCTTCCTCGACCCCTCCGACGGTTCGGCGCTCGGCGCGGACGACGACGACCTTCTGCTG
>NZ_JBJHPC010000802.1:0-2559 GCF_045257485.1 Streptomyces sp. YS-3
GCGCCGCCGCGAACCGCGTGTCCGCGCCCGTGGCGACGACCACTCCCGTACCGCTGCCGGAGGCCACACTGCTGCCCTGGAAGCACAGCTCCGGCCGGTCGAAGCCGGTCCCGTCCGGGCCGGGCGGGGACGGCTCGTCGGCCGGGTGCTTGCGTACGGGGGCGGACTCGCCGGTCAGGGCCGCCTGATGCATCGTCAGGCCGGTGGCGCGCAGCAGCCGCAGATCCGCCGGGACCAGGTCGCCCGGGCCCAGCCGGACCACATCGCCCACCACCACCTGGTCGACCGGGATCTCGCGCGCCACCGGGTCCGCGTCCGGGCCCGCCCGGCGCACCACGGTCGCCGTGGTCGCCACCAGCTCGCGCAGCCCGGCCGCCGAGCGGTCCGCCCGGTACTCGCCAGCCGCCCGCAGGACGCAGCTCACCGCCACGAGCACCGCGATCACGGCGGCCGTGCCCCACGCCGCGACCAGCGCGGACACCACCGCGAGCGACGCCAGCACCGCCGTGAACGGGTCGCGCAGGCTCCGTACGAGCCGGACCGGCCAGGAGGGGGTGCGCAGGGTGGGCAGCACGTTCTCGCCGTCGCGCGCGAGGCGGGCGTCGGCCTCGGCCTCCAGCAGTCCGCGCGGCCCGGAGTC
Organism: Streptomyces sp. YS-3; assembly: GCF_045257485.1. NCBI lineage: Bacteria > Bacillati > Actinomycetota > Actinomycetes > Kitasatosporales > Streptomycetaceae > Streptomyces > Streptomyces sp. YS-3. The sequence continues at coordinate 641 of NZ_JBJHPC010000802.1, forward strand.
GAGCGCGCGCAGCACCTGTAGCGGGGTCCGCCGCTCAGGCGCCCAGGTCACGGACGAGTCCCGGAGTCGCACGCGCACCCGGTCCCAGCCGGTCGCCGAGGCGTGCCACGAGCCAGCGCACCAGCTCGGCAGCCTCCGGATCGGCCACCAGATAGACCACCCGGCGGCCCTCGCGGCGGGAGCGGACGAGACCGGCGAGCTTGAGCTTCGCCAGGTGCTGGCTGACGGCGGGCAGCGCCCCGCCGACGCGCTCGGCGAGCCCGGTCACGTCCGACTCGCCGTGGCTGAGCGCCCAGACGATGTGCAGCCGCGCGGGCGAGGCGAGCAGCCCGAAGACTCCGGCCGCCTCCCCGAGCACCTCGGCGGACGGGTCGGCGGGTGCCTCGCCCGACGAGCCGGTCAGCTTCTTCACCGCCACCTCCTGCCCATGTCCGTGTCCGTGCCCAAGTCCGTGTCCGTGCCTGTGTTCGCGCGTGTGTCCGTGCCCGGTTCCGTGTTCGTACCCCTGGCCGTGCTCCCGGCCCGGGTGTTCCGGGCCGTGAACGTGACCATGGGCCTGTCCGGTCCTGTCCGTACGCGCGCGCTCGCGATCACGTCACGTACACGACGAACTCCGGCGGCCAGTCTAGGGGCGGCCACTGACACCACCCCTGACCTGGGCCGCGGTGCCGTCTTCGGGTCTACAGCGGTACGAGCGTGACCTCCGTCGCCTTCACGCTCGACCAGACCGCCGTACCCTCCACCAGCCGCAGTTCGGCCGCCGCCTGCGGGGTGATCTCCGCGACCAGGTCGGGGGCGTCGGGCGAGCCGATCAGGACGCGCAGCCGGCTGCCGGACGCGGTGATCTCGCGGACCGTGCCGGGCCAGGTGTTGCGGGGGCTGCCGCCGGGCCGGTCGCGGTGGACCGAGACCGACTCCGGAGCGATGATCGCCAACGCGCGGCTTCCGGCGGGCAGCTGCTCGGCCGCCACGATCCGGCCGCCGTCGGGCAGCGCCAGCCCGTCCGCCGCGGCGTCGCCCGGCCAGGCGTTGCGGCCCAGCATCCGGGCCACCCACGGCGAGCGCGGATGGCGGGTGACCTCGGCGGGCGGCGCGTCCTGGAGGGCGCGGCCCGCTTCCAGGACGAGGACGCGGTCCGCCAGCGACACCGCCTCCACCGGGTCGTGGGTGACGATCAGGCAGACCCCGCCGAAGCCGTCGAGATGGGTGCGCAGGGTGTGCCGGACATGGGCGCGGGTCGTCTGGTCGAGGGCCGCGAGCGGCTCGTCGAGCAGGAGCAGACGGGGCCGGGCCGCCAGCGCCCGGGCCAGCGCGACCCGCTGGGCCTGGCCGCCGGAGAGCCGGCCGGGCCTGCGGTGGGCGAGGCGGCCCACGCCGAGCCGGTCCAGCCACGCCTGCGCCTGCCGCCGGGCCTCGGCGCGCGCGACGCCCTGGGCGCGCAGCCCGTACGCCGTGTTGGCGAGGGCCGTCATGTGCGGGAACAGGGCCCCGTCCTGCGGCACCCAGGCGACCCCGCGCCGGTGCGGGGGGAGGCCGGTGACGTCCTGGTCGCCCAGGCGCAGTCCGGCACGCGCGCGGGGGGTGAGGCCGAGCAGGGCGCGCAGGAGCGTGGTCTTGCCCGCGCCGTTCTCGCCGACGACGGCGATGGTGGTGCCGGGCGCCGCGTCCAGGGTCAGCCGGGTGAACCCGGTGACCTCGGCGTGCAGCGCCCAGGTCGCGGAGGGGCCGGGGGAGACGGGGGCCTCGACGGCCACCGGCCGCTCGGACTCGTACGCGTCACCCCGTCCGTCCTCGGCACTCCGTACGGAGGCGGAAGGTACGGAGGCGGCGCGCCTTCCCTCGGAACGCCCCGCCCCGGAACGGCTCCCCCCGCCCGTCCAGCGCCCCCGCAACGCCACCAGCACCGCCATCGCGATGGC
>NZ_JBJHPC010000803.1:0-2557 GCF_045257485.1 Streptomyces sp. YS-3
GTACCCGCGCTCCGCTCGCGCACTCCACCTCGCGCGCCCCGGGTACGACCCGGGGCGCGCGAGGTGGAGTGCGCGAGCGGAGCGCGGGTACCGCGGAGCGCCCACCGTATGGCGCGGGCGCAGGTCCGAACCGGTCAAGGCGGGTCCGAACCGATCATTGAACCGGGGCCGGGCTGCCGTGCGGCGGCCCCGGCGGGTAACCTCCCGCTCATGTCCCGCCATGTCGCGATCGTCACCGATTCAACGGCCTACCTGCCGCCGCAGATGATGGACCGGCACGGCATCACCGCGGTGCCGCTGACCGTCGTCCTCGGCAACCAGGCGCTGGAGGAGGGCACCGAGATCTCGGCCCGCTCCCTCGCCCTGGCCTTGCAGAAGCGCCGTTCCGTGACCACCTCGCGGCCCAGTCCCGACGTGTTCGCCGCCGCCTACCGGGCCGCGGCCGAGGCGGGCGCCACCGGGATCGTCTCACTGCACCTGTCGGCCGAGTTCTCGGGCACCTACGACGCCGCCGTGCTGGCCGCGAAGAGCGCGGCCGTGCCGGTACGGGTGGTGGACACCGGGATGGTCGCGATGGCCCTGGGCTTCTGCGCGCTCGCCGCAGCCGAGGTGGCCGAGGCGGCGGGCACCCTCGACGAGGCGGTGGCGGCGGCCGAGAAGCGCGCGGCGGGCACCTCCGCCTTCTTCTACGTGGACACCCTCGACTATCTGCGACGGGGCGGCCGTATCGGAGCGGCGCAGGCGCTGCTCGGCTCGGCGCTCTCGGTCAAGCCGCTGCTCCAGCTGGACGGCGGGCGTATCGAGATGCTGGAGAAGGTGCGCACGGCATCGCGTGCCATCGCCCGGTTGGAGGAGATCGTCGTCGACCGGGCCGGGGCGAGCCAGGTGGACATCGCCGTGCACCACCTCGCCGCACCCGAACGAGCGGCGGTGCTCGCGGACCGGCTGCGGGAACGGGTGCCGGGCCTTGCGGATCTGCATGTCAGCGAGGTCGGCGCGGTGATCGGGGCGCACACGGGGCCCGGGCTGCTGGGGGTTGTGGTCTCGCCGCGCTGAGGGCTGAGGGTGGAACCGGTTTGGGCAGGTCGACACCGCTGAGCGCCGGTGGAATCACCCTTGCGGGTGACGGAGTTATCCACAACAACCGTGATATCCACGGGAATTGCGCGTGATCAGCGGGATTGGCCCGAGCTGCCTACCGTCGTGGCATGGCTATCCGATCACCACGCATCGCAACGAGCGGGCCGGGCCGCGTTCCGGGTTCGGACGGCCGTGCCCGTCATGGTCACGGTCGTCGCCCGAGCAGCGCCCAGGTCCGTGCCTCCACCGGAACGGCCGCGCGGCGGCGGGCGGAGGCGCTGCTCCCCGCGACCTCGCAGACAGATCCGCCCGCACCGGCTGCGGCTGCCGCCGGACCACCCGGGCGAGCGCTCGCGCCGCCGCCCTCCCCTCAGCCTCCTGAACCTGTTCCCACGCCGACGCCGACGCCACCCCCGACGCCAACCCAGCCGACCGCGGCTGGCCTCCAGGGATTCCCCGGCCTGCGAGACCGGGCCTGGGCTGCCCTGCGGGAGCGACTGCCCGTCTGGGTGCAGTCGCGATGCGGGCTCACACCGAGGAGCCTGGCCGCGCTGAGTGTGGTGCTGGCCGTGGCCGTCGGGTTCGCCGTGCAGCATTTCTGGGCGGGGCGGCCTGAGCCCGTGCGGGTCCCGGAGAGGGTGGCGGGGCGGGCGCCTACTGCCGCGGCGCCGTCCGCCCGGACGCCCGGGCCCAGCCTGGGGCCGACGGGTCCGGTGGCGGGGACCGGGCCGAGTGGGGCACCCACGCCGTCCCCGGGCGGCGGGATCGTCGTCGACGTCAGCGGCAAGGTGCGGAGGCCGGGGATCCGTCGACTGCCGCCAGGGTCCCGTGTCGCCGACGCGCTGGCCGCGGCGGGCGGGGTCCGGGACGGTGTGGATGTCACCGGGCTCAACCGGGCGCGGCTGCTCATGGACGGCGAGCAGGTGGTCGTGGGCGTGCCGGGTGCTGTGCCGGGAGGGGTCGCACCGGCCGTGGGCGCCGGGGGGAGCCCCGGGGCCGCCGCCGGGACGCCGGTCAGTCTGGGCACCGCAACGGTGGAGCAACTGGACGCGCTGCCGGGGGTGGGTCCCGTGCTCGCCCAGCACATCGTGGACTACCGCGCCCAGCACGGCGGCTTTCGGTCCGTCGACGAGTTACGGGAGGTCAACGGGATCGGCGACCGCCGGTTCGAGGATCTGCGTCCCCTGGTGCGGCCATGAACCGCCAAGGTGTCCATGCCGACTCGGGCAGCCCCCTGGGTGCCGCGAACCCCCACCAGGAGGGCCCACCGGACCTCCGCCTGGTCCCACCGGCGGTCGGCGCCTGGGCCGCTGCCGCGATCGCGCTCAACGTCCCCGGGAGGTGGGCGGCTTGGGGGGTCGTGACGCTGCTGCTGGTGGTGGCGGTGATGCTGCTCGCGCCGATCAGGGGGCGCCGGGGGAGAGGAGCTGAGGCCGACCACGCCGAAAGCGACGAGGCTCGTCGTGCCGGGGCTGGG